>JBJFHD010000043.1:0-4380 GCA_051893335.1 Erysipelotrichaceae bacterium
AAATCCAATCTTGCACATATAATCAAAAGCGAAAACATCAATATTCTTGAAATTGACGAACATATTAAATTCTTATCCGAAAAGATGATCCCGCCGATCAATGAAGCATTGGAGGAATATGGTCTTGGCATACCTGATCATGAGTTTTACATCACAAGGATCATCACACCGGACGAAGATCCTAATTTCCGACGTTTAAAGGAACAATATGCTGAAAAAACACTTAGGGTCAGAGAGGAAGAAATCCGTAAGGCTGAAGCTGAAGCAGCTCAAGGCAGAAAGCTGGTAGAAGCTCAGACAGAAGCTCAAATAAAACTTGTAGGTGCACAAGCAGATGCAGAAGCATATAAAATGAAGGCATTTGCTGAAGCAGCAGAAATGCAGGCCAAAGGATATACTTATCAGCAGGAAACTGCACGACAAGTTGGTATGGAGGCAATGAAAAATGGCCTGACCGGAGGAAATTCCGGCGGCGGTATCGGAGATATTGCCGGTCTTGGCGTTACGCTTGGTGCAATGGGTGGTGTTGTAAATCTTACTAAAGAGGCGTTAAACCCGATTGTGAATAATTCTGCTCAGATGGGTGCAAATTTAGGTGCAGTTGTTAATAACAGTGCAGAAAACACCTGGAATTGTTCCTGCGGTGAGAAGAATATTACACGAAAATTCTGTCCTGAATGCGGCAGCCCAAGACCCGAGCCGGTCAAAGCAGATACATGGGATTGTTCCTGCGGTGCAAAGGGTATCACATCAAAGTTCTGCCCTGAATGTGGGGCAAAGAAACCTGAATCACCTAAACCGTGGACATGTTCCTGCGGTGCATCAGGTATAACAAGCAAATTCTGCCCCGAATGTGGTGCAAAAAAACCTGAAGGACCTGTTACATGGAATTGCCCTTGCGGTGCAAAAGACATAAAAAGCAAGTTCTGTCCCGAATGCGGAAGTAAACGAATGGATAACTGATATAAATAATGACTTATAATCAATAATCGAGGATGGTAAAAAGTATGAAAAATAAAAAATTAATATCGGTAATATCGTTATATGCGATCATTCTTATAACTTTCAATGTGATATATTTTTTCATTCCGTTTCCAAAGAGAGCTGCTGCTTGGGTTTGTTACGGCTTTTCGACCTTTGCTATTATTCTTAGTTGTGTATTGAGCTTTGTAGCATTTTTGAAGGATAAGTCTTTAAAATCTAAAATATATGGCTATCCGATTTATAAAGGAATAGTTACATATCTCAGTGCTCAATTTGCATTTACAATTACAATATTGAGTTTAGGTTTTGCAGTAAACGTTCCTGCATGGATTCCTGTTATTGTATCTGTTGTAGATTTAGCGTACATTTTGAAAATATTTATAGTCACTGTGAACGCAAGAGACATTATTCAAAGTCAGGAAGATGATGTTAGACAAGCTACACAACAAATGACTCTTTTTAAGGTGGATATGTCAAGTATTGTTGATATGTGTAAAAATGCTGAATTAAAAAAATCTCTTTCAAAATTACTTGATGACTTTAAATATAGTGACCCTGTTTCAAGTCCTCAGTTGGAGGAATGTGAAAAAATAATAAATATTGAAGTTGAAAATCTGCGATATCTTGTTAATGTCGATGATGAAGCTGCTCAAGAGAAAGTTGTATTATTAACTCAATTATTAGCAGATCGAAATAGACGCTGTAAAGCGTTCAAGCAATAAACGGGGGTTATTAATCCTAGTTATACAGAAATTAACAGAAACTGAATGTGTTTTGTTTTAAGTTTTGCATCCTAACGTATTATTATAATAAAGGAGCATTGATACATGTCAACGTTTAAGTGTAAAATGTGCGGCGGTGATCTTGAAATTAAAGATAATTCCACCATATGTGAATGTGAGTACTGCGGTACTCAGCAGACTATTCCAACTATCAAAGATGATGTCACAACAAATCTTTTCAACCGTGCAAACAATCTTCGTATGAAGAACGAGTTTGACAAGGCACAGGAGATCTACGAAAAAATTGTATCAAACAATGAAAATGAGTCCGAAGCTTACTGGGGTATTGTTCTTTGTAAATTCGGTATTGAGTATGTTGAAGATCCTGCAACATTCAAGAAGATCCCAACCTGTCACAGAACACAGCTTGAATCTGTTATGACAGATGTTGATTATCTTGCTGCTATTGAACATGCAGACGTTTTGCAGAAGTCTGTTTATGAAGCAGAGGCAAAGGCTATTGATACGCTTCAGCGCAATATTCTGGCTATTGTACATAAGGAAAAGCCTTTTGATGTTTTCATCTGTTATAAGGAAACCGATGAAAACGGTAAACGCACACAGGATAGCGTAATAGCAAATGATATATACCACCAGTTGACACAAGAAGGCTTCAAGGCATTTTATGCAGCAATAACCCTTGAGGACAAGCTCGGTCAGGAATATGAGCCATATATTTTTGCGGCTCTCAATAGTGCAAAGGTAATGCTTGTTATCGGCACAAAGCCCGAGTATTTCAATGCTGTATGGGTAAAAAATGAATGGAGCCGTTATCTGAAGATAATGAAAAATGATCGCAGCAAGCTTCTCATCCCTTGCTATAAGGATATGGATGCTTATGACCTGCCGGAGGAATTTTCACATCTCCAGGCTCAGGATATGAATAAGATTGGTTTTATTAACGATGTTATTCGCGGACTTCGAAAAGTAATTAAAGGTGATAAAACAGAAAAAGTTGTTAAAGGCTCTATTAATGAAAGCCATAAAACTAATGTTGATTCACTTCTTAAACGTGCGAATATGTTTGTTGAGGACGGTGATTTTTTTGAAGCTGATGAATATTGCGAAAAGGTTTTGGATATTGATCCTGAAAATGTTGAAGCTTATCGTATTAAACTGATGGCTGAAATGGAAGTTATTTCAGAAGAAGAATTGATTTATTGTGATAATTTTGTTAACTCTTATAATTATAATAAATTAATTAAATATGCAAATAATGATTTGAAAGCGAAAATAAATTCATACCTAAATGAAAACATTTACCTTAAGGCTAAGAGCATTTTAGAAAATGATAAAACAGTAGATAAGCTACTGGAAGCCGAAAAAATGTTTACATCTTTAAGAGATTATCACGATTCAATAAGCAAAGCAAAAGAATGCGATAATATGGTTTGCAAATTAAAAGAAGAGAAAATAAAATTAGAAGAAGAGAGAACAAGGGAATATAATGAACAAAAAAAGCATGAGTTTTTAATATTTAATTTGCCTGTAATATTATATTTAATTATTGCAATAATAATTTTTATATACTGTAAGTCTATAGCGCCCGGACTTGATTTTCATTTTGGAGCCGGATTTTTTGGGAAATTAGGAACTTGTTTGAAGCCTATTGCTATCAGTGCCGTTATAGCAGGATTATTATCAGGTATGGAATTTGGTTATCATGATGGATTTGAAGAATGGAGAACCGCTGTATGTTTTATTATCCATTTTTTGCTTATGGTTGTAAGCTATATATTTTTATGCAATTTCAGTATAGTGCTGATTGTAATTTCTAGTTTATTGGGTTTAATACTATCTTCACTTATAATTATTATACCTTGGTTTATTGGTAATAAAATCGGACACTGGATTTTTGACTTGAAATGGAATTAAGCACCAATTAACAAGAATTAACCCCAAAAGTTAAGGTGGAACAGATATTTTATAAATTAAAAATAAACTGTGTAAATGCATTTTTTCAAAAATTATGACGATAAAATAATTGCAGCCAAAGATGGCAACGCTGAGGAGCAGCGCATTGTCGTTGCTTTTCTCATTATAAAAAACACACAAATATTTACACGATGTTTTATGAATTATCTATTTCAATACTACACAACTGAGTACAATCCCAAGCTAAGTAAATCGCAAGTTATTTTGACCCCAATATTTACCCCAACAATGCATAAAAAAGCTATTTCTGCCTGTATCAGATAATAATACAAATGCCTCAAACGCCGTAAAATCGGGGGTTGAGGTGAACTATGAAATTATTATTGTTTTTCTTGATTAATTACTCATAACCCGAAGGTCGTTGGTTCAAATCCAGCCTCCGCAACCACTTAAACCTCGCAGGTAAGCCACTTGCGAGGTTTTCATTTTTTGCGTGTATTTTGACTAAAGTACAACATATTCTTTATTTGTACATACATGTCAATCCCCCGTCAATTCGACGTCAATCGCACAAATCTAATTTCTGATAAAATTGTAATCAGAAAAGGAGGTCATGCATATTGAACAAGCATATATACATAGAAATACTAATGCGGGGTGATCTGTATGAAAAGTAGACAAATTACAGCATTACCGTCATTGGTTACCTGTAAGGATGGAATTGAACGAGAGATGGATT
>JBJFHD010000044.1:0-4341 GCA_051893335.1 Erysipelotrichaceae bacterium
TGACAAGCGGCAAGTTAAACAGTTACCTTGCTGATATTAACCGACAGGCGGAAGATATGTTTTTCCGGCTTGTAAAACAGATGGCAGAGCGTGAGGGCGTGACCGAACAACTCAAAGCGGATAATCAAATGGCGTGGGTTGGTCGAATGAACAATATCCGTAGCAGAGCCATAGAAATTGTGAATAATGATTTGATTTACACCTAATGGAAATGAAGGCAGGGAGAATGTCACTCCTTGCCTTCATTGGTTATTTTTTGTTTGCCCAAAAAGTTAGATACATTTGAGCTACCGATTCAAGTAACACAAACAGTATATGTAAGATAATAAAGATACAAATAGCTGTAATGAATTTTAATGACACAATCGGTAAAAGATTCTGAATTAGAGAAATCGCTATAAGTCCTACTAAATATATAATCTCAACGATAACATTGTAAGCTATATTAGAAAGTAAAATCTGAAATAGGGATAATTGTTTTCCATTGACCGGCTTATATTGCTTTTTATTTGATTCGGTTTCTTTTAAGCATTGTATATTCTTATTGTCCGCAGATACTAAAATTGTAATAATCGCTACAGAAAAAGAAATTAAAATTGCTACAATATTTATCTGCGTATTTATAAATCCAGAAAAAGTCAATAAAATTTTTTCTGAATTGCCTATATTGAAAAACATGGCTAATAACAATGCGGTCAAAGCAATCAGCATTGGCACGAGGAATTTAATAAAGACCTTTTTCCTTGAAATAAAGTAATCTTTTATTGGAACAAAAATTATATTTTTCATTTCTTATTCCTCGTTTCTTCTATGAATTCTTGCGCTTTCCTAAAGAAATCCAAGCTGTTAACCTCGTTGGTTACGGCTTCAGCTGCGACCGACAAATAATGCTTCATTTTCATAAGATCAGTATCAATCTCAAATTGACCAGAAGCATTTGTTCCTTTTACGGAAATCTTTTTTATTCTATTATTACTTTGTAAATCATCATAATATGCTTTGATTAGGTTATCTGGAAATTTTTTAGCACCTTTAGGACGCTTAAGCCAAATTTCTACTTCGTCATCAATATCATTGCGATCTGCAAATTGCATAAAGTCGTCTTTTATATCTTCCTTGCTGACAGTCAACTTTAGAGCCGAGGTTGTTCGTGCACTTTTTAATGAAGATAAGAAGTCATCTCCTGGCATAATCTCATGTGATAAAGTATAGTGATACTTATCATCGGTATCCTCATTATAAGTTACAAATTGTGTATTAAGGTAGTCGATAATACAATTTATAGAGATACCATAATGATTACTTTCGTGTACTGCAAGAAAGCGGCATTGTCCTTTTGCGAGACGAATGCACAAATGTGTCTTTTCCTCATCGCCGTCTTGCTGACGCTTGCGAGTACCCAGTTCAGTCATCGTTTCGGTATCAATCTCATTTCGGACATGATTGTATTTTGCGGATTTAAAAATAATATTGTAGTTTCCATTTTTCAAATCTTCAAATGAATCAAGCCATACAACCTTTTCAGAACTTGTGATATCCTTTTTCCTATCGGTCAGATTCTTTGCTGTAATATACGATAGTAATTTTGAAAACGAATCCACTATTTGTTGTATATCGTAGATGGAAGAATCGTTACTATCCTTTTGCTTTGAAATTGTAAGATAATAAAAGTAAATCGGAACATTTTTCTTAGGTTCTTGAATACTCATTGTTTATCTTTCCTCCCTTACAATACCTCGGATAGAAGTTTCCAACTGTCACTTTTAATATCGTCAGAATAGGTTTCTGTACAAATGCAAAGTTCACTACTTTGCTTATCCTGTCGAACAATGCCACCGAGCAGCTTATATTTGTCGGTATAAGATTTTAATACTCCGAATTTTTTGGCAGTGTACTTATCAATGTCCTCGCTGTTGCCAGACTTAGTAAATCCGCCTTTTGTTTCTATTATCCAAACCTTACCGTCAGTTGTCCCTATGATATAATCAGGATAAAATGATTTTTGCTTTCCAAAGTTATCCGTATAGACGATAGAGAAATATTCAATGCCCTTATCTCCGTTCTTGTAAAACCACTGAATATTTTTGCTGTTCTCACAATAGCGTTCAAAAAGCTTTTCGGGCAAGGAACGCTTTTCAGCGGAAGAAAGATATCCCTTATATACATTCTTCGAAAATTCCATCTGTGACTTGGCAGTTCCGTCATAGGTGAAAATCATTTCTACCGGAAATCCGATTGGTTTTTCAGTTATTTTCGGGGTTGCAAAAGTTAATTGCAGGGATTCATCAGCCATTGCGTCACGGACATCTTCAACCAACAAAGACTCATTATTGATTATAAAGGAATATAGCTCCCTTGTTTCAATTTTTAGAATTTTCGAATCACAGCGCAATCCGTTAAGGAACAATTTACGCATAATGGTATTCGTACTGTTGTAATCCAAATTTACTTTATAGCCTATTTCTGCGACACAATGATGATATTCCTTACCATGTTTATGTGTGTTTAATGGTTCATGTATTGAAATATCATTCAAGCCGGATATGTTTTCTTTTGATAAAGTGTTTACAGAACCTGACTTCGTATAGTCGATGATGTCTTCAGAAAAGGAATAACCATGTGCTTCCAACAGCGTTTTGTTCTTAACAGTGTCGCCTGTGATATGATATTTCTTTTCAAAATACTTGTGTATTACTTTAAGAGATAGTTTTGCGTCACGAGGATATGGGACATCAGTTTTATATTCGCTGATAAGTGTAAAGGAACGATACTCCGGCTTCAAAAATATCTTATATGCATCAAGCGCCCCTTTGCCTAAGCTCAGCTTTACACTTTCTGTGAATTTTTCGTCCAGAGTATATAAATAGCAACTGTCAAGCAAATCGCTCTCATAGTGCTTGGCTTCAGGCATACGGCGAATTCGTCCGATAGTCTGAATTTCAAACACCTCGCTCATATTATCGCGAAGCTTTACCAGTATTTGCGCTCTTGGGCAATCCCAGCCGGTAGCTACAGCCTGTTTTATAATGACTGCGATAGGTTCTGCATTCGGTTCTTCGATATCTTCGAGATTTTGTTTCTTGTCAGAAAGCCATACGGCAAGGGTATTGTTTTCATAGGTGATTCCTTTACTTTCAAAGTATTTTTCTACTCTGTCAAGTAAAGCGTCGGATTTATTTGGAATTTGCACAATTATAAGAGGATTGATTTCTGCTTTTCGATTTAGATATTCTGAGCGCAATTCCCTCTGTTTGACAATCGCCTTATCAATCAGATATGTAATTTGATCATCAACGCTGATATGCTGCTCAAAATTTTCGTTGATGATAAGCAGCTTTTTTATTAGGCCTTCCGCTATAACATCTTCTTCGGGAATATCAATCAAAATAGCATTTTTATAGTTTTTAGGCGTAGCAGAGCAGCGGATTATCTTATCTGAATGAAAAAGCTCAATAATATCATCCGCCTTTATCGTATCGTTTTGATGAGATTCATCGACGATGATTTTAAAGGTTATACCATCATCAAGTGCATTTCGTATATGCTCTACAAAATTAGTGCGTTCACTATCCTTTAAAGCATTATTGCCTTTCTTGGTCAGTTTTTCCCAGTTAATAAAGCAGGCATCATTCTCTTCAAAACCGGAAGACATAATATCGGATAACAGTTTTGTTTGACTTCCGTGGATATATCTATCCATTTTTTCTTTGCTTTGTTCCTCAAGGTTGCCTTTGCCGGGAGTAAGCCAAATAAATACCGTCTTATGATTGCTTTTGAAATACTCGTCCATAAAGTGAGTGAGTATAATGGTTTTTCCGCTACCTGTGCAGCTTTTAAGAATTATATCTCTATTCGGCTTTTTCATTGCAGCGGTTAAATCAGCAATTGCTTTTAGCTGAAAATTCGCAAGGGTAATATCCATTTTTAGCCCTCCAATTCTTTGTAATAGTAGTCAGGAATTATATTTACCGTGATCTTCCTATCCCTCAAAACTTGTGCTTGCTGTGCATCCATCAGAATATCGTGCCCCAAATATAGCTTCCGACATTTGGCGTTGTTTTCAAGTTGAGAAATAAAGTTATCAAGTTCTTCTTCGGTCAGTACAATACCGATTTCGGAGTTACCCGTAAAATTGACACCGTTTTCAAGCTCGACAAGTTCACGGATATGGGAGAGCAGTTCATCTGCGTATTCGTAATACATACGCTCATCAATCGGAACATAGTCCACCTTGTAGTATTTAAGGCTTGCGGCGTAGTTCTCTTTATCAATCACTCGTTTAATACGCTCATAAGTCACGTCACGGCAAATGTTGTTTTCGTTGTTGGTGCAAAGAATGAA
>JBJFHD010000045.1:0-4249 GCA_051893335.1 Erysipelotrichaceae bacterium
CTGCAAGCCTCTACATAGTTTCCTAAATTTTTATTTTTTTACAGCCCCTTTTATTCGCTTCTTAAAGCTTCGACCGGATTTTTCCGGCTGGCACTTCGAGCCGGGATTAATCCGGATAACAGAGTTAAGACAACACTGATTAAGATTAAAATTAAGGAACTGTTTAACGGTAATACGGCTTTTAATGTTGAAATTGAAGTTAAATGATACAAAATCTTATTAATAGGTATCAATAATATTTCACTTCCGACAATACCGATAATTCCCGATAACAAACCGACAATGAACGTTTCAGCATTAAAGACATTGCCGACATCCTTCTTGCTGGCACCGATTGCTCTTAAAATACCGATTTCCTTGGTTCGCTCCAATACCGAAATCAAAGTAATAACTCCAATCATAATCGAAGATACCACCAGTGAAATAGATACAAACGCAATCAAAACATAAGTTACCGCATTGATGATGGTTTCAACCGAACTCATTAACAAACCGGTTGTATCGGTATAACTGATAATTTTGCTTTCATCGGTTTGAGCTTCATTATAAGCGCTGATAAAATCTTTAAGCTGCTGTTTAGAATCAAAACCATCAAAATAGAAAGAAATATAACTTGGATCGTCAACATCCTGATAGCCTAAGGTCAATAAATTGCTCTGATAGGTTTTGGTTTCAGAACTTGACATCATGGTTTCCATCAAGACCGCTAAATCCTGTTGGGTCATATTAAACTTAAAGGCGGAAGCCAGTTTATTGGCATCTACCGCAATGATATCATTGCCAAACATTCCGGTAATATCGCTGACAAACTGTCCGGTTAAACTTTCGCCGTTAGTTATAATTACACTACCGGCTTTAGTTGCGGTCAGATAAGCGGCCAAAGCGTTGAGCTGCTGCATTTTTTCTTCATCTAAAGCATTAGCGAGATAGAAGCTGACCGAACTGTCGGCATATGATAATGCCTGATCAATAGAGGTATTCTCTCCGACGTCCAATAATTCAACTGCCGACAAAAGATAATTGGCTAAAAAATCATCATAGAAAGCAGTTAATAATTGAGTTTCAGCCTGATATTGCTGGGCAATATCAGCAATCTGGTTCAGATAATAATCCGAATTGATAAACTGTTCGACAAACAATCCGGCCGATTCATTGGAAAATTCGACATTACCTTTATCATTAACTACGCTGTTACAATACTCAACATATTCCTCATAACACAAATCATAACACAACTGTTTTAGTTGGTTTAACGGCTTTGAAGTATCGGTTTCAACATTCTGACTTAAAAGATTACTGTATTTTTCCAGCAGTAATTGCAGCTTTTCCGGGTCAATATTAATGGCATAAGGATTAACTGAAAAAGCTGAATTAAGCATATTGGTATCAATCGAAATCATATTATCGAAATTGATTTCATTTATTTTATCTTCGGTAAAAGGCTTATTGGTGAATACATCGATTTTCTCATTTGCCATTTGTTTTAGGACAATATCGCTGTTTTTGCTTTTGTCGATAACATGCAAAGTCAGTTCTTTACTATAATTGACTCCTGAAGATAAGATATTAGCCTCACTGTCCTCTTTTAAACATAAAATACCGACTATATACAAGTCCTCGCTGTTATCATAGACCTGTTTTAACAACTGTTTATCCGAGCTGATATCCTCATAAACATCATATTCACTATTATATCGGTATAAGTCACTCGGAATAATCAACTTGAATTGTAAATCTAAAAGCTGCTGGTAAGTATATGTACATTCTTCCGCTTCAATTGTTTCGTTGTTTGAAGCCATCATCATCAGCTTTTTCAATTGAGAAGTGTCCTTCAAACCTAAACTGTATGCCAGCAAATCCGAAATACTATCCGGTTCATTTAAAACGATAATCATTTCGTTATAACTTTCCGGCAGTCGTCCCGCTAAGATATCATAGTTTTCTTCAATCTGGTCATAGTCATCTATCATTTCGTTATAGATGCCGGTTGAAGAAGCCATCATTGACATCATCGGATTATCCTCCATCAACGAAGACATTGAGCTGGGATTTAGTTTTACTATGCTGCCGGTTATGTCGGTAGCATAAATAGTCGGGCTGATTGAATATTTATAGACGATACTGGAACAATACTGGCTGACAGTATCCTGATTGGCATCGATATATTGCTTAAATGATTTCAGATCGTTTTTCCCGACCGAAGAAAACAGCGAAGAAATATATTGTTTCTCAACAACCGAATTGCCGCTTTCATCATGTTTATTTTGCTGCTGCATAAGGGCAAGCATCGCATTGGCTCCATTGGCGGTATCGCTGTAAATGGTTAGCGGGTAAGAAGTCATGGTTGATTTTTCTATATAATCGATGTATTGCTGAAAACCGGTTGAAACCGACAAAATTAAGGCAATTCCCATAATTCCGATACTGCCGGCAAATGAAGTCATAAAGGTCCTGACCTTTTTGGTCATAAAGTTGTTCAAACTCAATGACAAGGCCGTCAAAAAGGACATCGAAGTATACTTCTTTTTCTTTTCAACTACTTCGACGGCCTGTTCAATGATATAAGGATTGGAGTCATCGGTAATTTCGCCATCAGCCAGCTTAATAATTCGGCTGGAATACTCTTGAGCCAGCGAAGGATTATGGGTTACCATAATGACCAGCTTATCCTCACTGATCTGTTTTAATAAATCCATAATCGCAACCGAAGTCTGACTGTCCAAGGCTCCGGTGGGCTCATCAGCCAGAATAATTGACGGGTTATTAACCAAAGCTCTGGCAATGGCAACTCTTTGCATCTGACCTCCGGAAAGCTGGTTTGGTTTTTTATAGATATGATCCTTTAATCCAACCTTCTCTAAAGCCGCAATTGCCCTTTCTTTTCTTTGTTTTTTGCTTACACCGGATAATGTCAAGGCTAATTCAACATTGGCCAGTACACTTTGATGGGTAATCAAATTGTAACTTTGAAAGACAAAGCCAATATCATTATTACGATAGCTATCCCAATCTTTATCGGAATATTTTTTTGTACTAACCCCATTTATCAGCAAATCTCCGCTGGTATACTGGTCCAGTCCGCCGATGATGTTAAGCATGGTGGTCTTACCTGAACCGGAATGACCTAATATTGATACAAATTCACTATCCCTAAATGCTAAATTTATCCCCTTTAAAGCTGTTTGTTTAAGCTGTCCTGTAACATAAGTTTTAGTTACATCAACCAACTGTAACACGTCATTCACCTCTTTTTTGTTAACATGTTAACAATTCTAGAACTTTTTAGCCTAATTGTCAACAAATATCGTTGTGGGCTCATTTGAATATAAGCGTTCAATATGCTAAAATTAATTAACCAAAAGGAGAATAATATATATGAGAAAAGCGTTGAAACTGGCTCTTGAGTCAGAACAAATTAGCGTTAAAAACAACTATCCGATGATAGACGGTTTTGAAATTCATCTTTATGGCGATCAAAGAGATCATTTTGAAATGATTGATTTGTTAAAAAAACCGGTATTTACCGTTCACTATCCTTTAAAAAGATGTGATGTTGTTGACATATCCCACGATTTTAAAAACGGTTATGCCAAAAAAGTCTTTGAACTGTGTCAAAAACTGAATGTCGGTTTAGTCATCCATGCTGAAAGCCCTTCATTTGATGTGTTTAACAATCCGTATGTTGAAGAATTCTGCCAGATGGTTAAAGAGCAGGATTTGATAATCCATGTTGAAAATTGTTACCGCAATATCGGGGCCCAGGAAGGACTGCAAATAATGAAATATATGCGCAATCGGATTAATGACTATCAGGTGTTCCCATTGCTTGATACCTGCCATTTAATGATGAGTGAAATGTCCTTTAAATATGAGGAAAGATCATTCTTCAGTACCATCGACAGTTATAAAAGCGATAATTTCAAAATGCACTTAAATGACTGCATCGGCTCGGGTGAAATTGAAACCGGAGGTATTCACGGCACCAATTTCAGTCAGAATATCTACCTGTTAAGAAATATCTTATGGAAACTATATGAGCTGGAAAAGCATAATTACAATGTCGATTTAATCCTGGAAGTTGAAGAAGATGACTATATCAACGCTCCTAAAGCCATCGAGTTGGCCAATAATATTGATAAAATCCTGCACAACTTCAAAAAACAGGGCTATTAGTTCTTTATAACAACTTAATCTAAAGGAGCTGTAAAAAAATAAACAACTCAAACAAATACAAAATAAAACCCTAGGA
>JBJFHD010000046.1:0-64198 GCA_051893335.1 Erysipelotrichaceae bacterium
TGCAAGCCTCTACATAGTTTCCTAAATTTTTATTTTTTTACAGCCCCTTTTATTTTAATTATTATATTAATAGGATGATATATGTGTTGCCATTTCCCTGTTAAACAGGAAATTCAACTTCAACAAAAATCTTTTTCTAATTAATGTGCATTTATCTCAAAGCACAAGCTGTATCAACATAGATTGGTATAATACTACTTAGCATTATCATCGTCTACTCTTGGAAGGTCAACTTCCAACTGCAATGGTTGATAAGTAAGCGTTTTATTAATGATATCGTAATCAAAATCAGCATTTATATAAGCATTATATTCGCCTAAGATGATATATCTAATTACATTATCATTATAGGCGTCCTTGCCATCTATCAATTCAAAATGATATAAATCCAAATATTTCTTTAATAATTTCTGATTATCAGCCATCAGCTCATTATAAGCCTTCAAATACTGGGGATTTCTCGCCCGATATGTTAAATGATATGAAGAACTTTGAGGATATATTTCAATATAGCTATTAGCCGGTAAGCCGGTATCAATTTCCTGTTTTTCCATACCATTCAAATAATACAGTTCTAAAACCATGTTTTCTGCATCATTTCTAACAGTTACCAGCACATCTTTATCCACTAAATAAGCATTGGTAGCGTAAATATCCGAACTGAAATCTTCAATAATTACTTCTTCTTCACCTTTATAGTTCACTCTAACCAGCTGACTTTCTCTGGTGTCACCATAATCAGTCTTAGCATAATAGAACCAATAACCATCACTTCCTGCAACACTAAAGTAAAAACGATGCATACTGTCTTTAACAATATACTGTTTTTCCACATAACTTCCATCATAATTTGTTGGAACTCTGCTAGCCACATATAAGCCTTCATCATCACTACCGTAACAACATACTAATTCGCTTGCCTTAGCAACCAAACCGTTTGAATCGGTTAATTGACCCTGTCTTTCCTGACTATAGAATTCATCATAACTCATCGGAGTGTAGGAGTTAATTACCCAAATAGAATTTTCTTCAGTAATTGTTTCTCCCTTATTAGTGTCATTGTTGTCATTAGTTGTACAACCAGCTAAAATGCTAGCAAATAAAAGAATAATAAATAGTTTTTTCATCGTTTCCTCCTATATGCAAAACTAATAATTGCCTTGAACTAATCCTTCTTGATAATAAATTTCCCCAACATAACCACACTTAATGCAAGTTGCGTTAGCTCCATTATTAATAGCATAGTGTGCCTCATAGATGTAACCTCCGCATCCACTAGAAGAACAGAATTTTTTATGGTAAGTCGAGTTATATTGTTGAACCGTACCGTTGAATGTATGTGAAACGCTGTAAATTGCCCAATCAGTCGAATATAGGCTATTTAATGTTGTATAAGATCTTGAAAGAAGCTGGACATTACAATTACTTGCCAAATTACATTCATAAGTCATAACACCGTCCGAAGTTTTCTTTATAAAAACCATTGCGTGGAAATGTCTTCCATTATTTTCCTCACTATCGTGAGCTAACAAAATATACGCACCTGTATTAACCCCATTAAAATACGCATTTATAACTGCATTAGTTGAAAACTGCACATCTGTTTCATCAATATCGCCTGAAGCAGCATTCCAACTTGATTTATGGGCATATTTATCTGAAGCATACTTAGCAAATCCTATACACTGAATTGCTCCACAGTACGCTTTACAATCACAATTTCCGCTGTAACTACAGTTTGAATTATTAAAATTGTAATGATGATCACATCCTGTTGATTTATCCGAAAAATATGAGCCATCCGGATAGAGAGAGAAAACAAATTGTAGGTTCGTATCCTCTTGCTGCCCTGGATTAACTGTTGATCTAAAAATTTGACTATCTGGTTCGTATACCTCGTCGACAAACAAATAATTAATATCGGCATCAGATCTCTTAATTCGATCGCTTCTCTGCATCACCTGATATAAGTGATAATTATCATTTTCTCTATAAACAATTTCTCCATCTGATTTTACATGTAATAAGTCAATGTTACTACACTTAGTATATGTCGTAACTTCAAGTGTTATTTCATTAACACTAGATATTGTATCCCCTTCAATAAAATAGATACTACCATTGCGATATTTGATTAATTGGTCATTTATATATGATTTACCTGTATAGTATTTAATAAGCGTATTTCCTAAATAGTCAACAGAGTAAATAGAATTATTATAAATAAAATATATTTTGTCTTTATCGTCGTATATTCTATTAATTTTTACATTAACAAGTTGCTTAATTCTATTAGTGCGAAGATCTTTTGAATATAAATATCCTTCTTTACAACTATTCGGACCAATTACATTCTCAATTTCCCACTTATTCTTTTCAGAATAAATAAAAGGATAGTAATTCATTCCATCAATTGTAAACTCCATATTGAAATCTACATCATTTTCCACATACTTGTTAGACAAGGCCTCTACTATCTCATCAGCTGAAACTGGACCAAATGATAATAAACTCAATAAAATTACTAAAACAATTATAATTACTTTTCTTTGGTTTTTCATCATATATCCTCCTATATTGTTTTTTTAGTAAAATTGTTCTAAATTAATTATTTATGAATATAAATTCATAATGGAAACAGATTATAGATGGTACCATCTGTTAGGGCAATTATTATCGCCACTTTTGTAATTACAATCATATTATACAGTACAGGTAAACAACATGAATGAGAAATAGTTTCTATAGGAACGGGAATATTTTTCCCAAACTAATATGAAAATTTTTTTGTTTTTTCCTTATTTATTTGTTAGTATATGTATAAGGGGAATAATATATATGAATGACAATAAGACACGATACTTCATTGAAGTATGTAACACATTAAGTATCGCTCAAGCTGCCAAAACATGTAATGCTGATATCAGCACAATTAAAAAAGCCCTAAAAAGTATAGAGGACTTTTACAATATAAGACTTTTTGAAAAAAATAACGGTAAGCTGACATTAACTGATGACGGCGCTCATTATTTACAATATTGCGTCACAATGGAAGATGCTTATAATAAATTCATTAACAGTATTCATCATGTTAATAATCTCAAATTAGGACTCGGTAGTTTTGCTTATGCTTCGAAAGCCTTCTCATTAACCTTGTTGGGTAAAAAAAATAATATTGATTTAACAATCCAAGAAGTTCGTATAAACAGTTTCGTTAATTCGTTGTTGAATAAAAAAATAGATTTATTTATCGGCAGTTCAATAGTTACCGATAAAAATTTGCTCTTTTACCGTCAACTTGGAACTACCCAAATTTATGCTATAGGTACAAATAGAGATTATTTATCACATTCACACATCAGTATTAATCAATTGAAAAAAAAACAGATTTATCTTCACAAAGATAAAGATATTGATATATATTCTTTTTTGTTAGACAATGGTGTAAAAAATATAGTTTTAGTGGATTCGTTTTCAAAAATAACAGAAGCATTGTGTTTAAGTGATAATAATATCTCTTTAACCCACGGCAATGTATTTGGCAATTCTATTAATGATTTTTTGTTTTCAATCCCAATAAGTGATATGACTGTTCCTTACGGTATATATTGTCGAAAAGAACTTGAAAATACCATTGTAAATTTCATTGATGATATTGCTGAATTTTTTAGTAAATAACAAATGACTTTTAACAAGTATAAATGATACTATTTTGACTGATTGGTGTTAGTAGTGATTTTACCAAACCAGTAACAATCATCAATAGTAATCCTCTACAAAAGGATAAGACTTTTCAAGAAAAAAAGCTTCTAAACTCTAGGCTATCGCATTAAACTAGAATAAGAAGCTTTTGTTATACTTAGTTTAGTTGAGATATCATGTAAATGGACTATTGACGATATCAAAAAACTATCAATACCTTACAAATATCTTGCATATGTTAAATTATGACAACTATTTTGCAGTCGGTTAACAACCGTAAGTTTTTTTATTGATCGGTAATACTTCTGCCAGACCGCCAAGGGAGGTTTCTTTTAGCTCCATCGCAATCTTACCACCGGTATATTTCATAGCCTGAACTATCATATCAAAACTGACTTTATTATCACGGATTTCAGATAAATATTTTGAATATAACATTGAGTCAATGCTTCTTAAAGCCGCCTGTCCGTTTCTTTCAATGCAAGGAACCTGCACATATCCGCCTACCGGATCACAGGTCAAACCTAAATTATGTTCCATAGCAATCTCGGCAGCGTATTCAATTTGTTTGTCAGATAAACCTTCTAAATAAGCACTGAATGCTGCTGCCATTGAACAGGCGGTTCCGATTTCTGCCTGACAACCGCCACTTGCTCCCGATATTGAAGCATTGGTTTTTACCAGATTGCCAAATAGTCCACTGATTGCTAGACCATCAGCCAGCTGCGCTTTATCATAACCTTTTTGATAATAAAAACGCAAAATCGAGCTTAATACTCCACAACTGCCTAATGTTGGAGCTGTCACGACAATATTTCCCTGTGCGTTTTCTTCCATGGCAGCATAGGCGTAGGAACTGATTAATAATTTTTGTTTATCGGCTTCAACCGGACATTCAATAGCTTTTTTCCATAGACTGCCGGCTACTTTTTTTAGTTTTAACTCACCCGGCAATACTCCCTCACCTTTTAAGCCGTTTTCGATTTCCGAAATCATGCTGTCGCAGACTTCCAGCAAGTACGGTTTAATATCTTTTTCGCAAAGATAAACATAATCAATCAGACGCAAGTCGTTTTCGGCACAATACTGTTTGATCTGTTTCAAGCTATTATGGGGATAAACATTTTTATCTACCAGACTTTCCTGTCCGACTACTTCAATTGCTCCTCCGCCGGTAGAAATAATAATCATTTCATTTTCATTATTGTCAGTATGAAAAATCAGCACATTAGGCTTATCTAAATACATTTTTCTTTGAAAAATAATCTCTACCTTATTTTCCCCAAAGGTTTTCTCAATGATTTTGTCACTCATATGCCCTTTACCCGTTAAAGCCAGTGAGCCGCAAAGGGTAACATAATATTTTTCGTAATTAGGGAATTTGCTTAAATAATAAAGGCAGGCATTTCTAACCGCTAAAGTATGTGAGGAAGAAGGTCCGGGACCGATACGATATAATTCTTTTAGTGACTCCATTTTAACTCCTGATATTTCTGATAATAAACAATTCCAGTCCGCTTACCGGTTCGACTGCACCGCTTTTGACAGCTTCGTCTAATTCAGCAAGCTGATATAACTTATTCAGCAGATTTTTCAAAGATAAATCGCTGCTGTCTTTAAGTTTATAATAGACACTGCCGGTTGACATTTGCAGTTTTCCGGCAATCTGGCCATTATCATAACCCAGCTGCGCCAGTGTCTTTACCTGCACCATCAAACGGTACTGACTGGCTAACAAACCGATTATTGCCAATACGTCATTCTTGCTGTTGGAAAGCAAGTCCCGATAGACTTTCAAGCTGGTTGCCAAATCTTTGTCGTTAATTGCTTTCGTCAGCTTGAAAATATCACTTTCAAGCGGTTGGCTGATCAGATTATCTATTGCCTGATAATCCAAAGTATTTTGATAAGCAAGCAGTTTGGCTAATTCATTTTTGTACTTTAGCACATCATTATCCAGTCTTGACAGCAATAAATCCAACCCGTCTGAAGTAATATCAATCTTATTAGCGCTGATATCATTTTTAACCATCTGCAAAAATTCTTTCTGATCAGGTTTTTGAAATTTTTCAACCGTAAAAAACTTGCTGATTTTTTTATAAATAACTGAATTACTGTTAAAAGCCTTGGTCAAAATGATAATAAGAACAGTATAAGCCGCCGGATGATTCAAGTAATCAATCAATTGTTGTTGCTGCTTAAAATCAAGTGCTTTACTGTCATAGAAAAAGGAAGGATCTTCATAAATAACAATGCGATAATCCGCCAAAAAAGGACAGGTTTGACACTGAATAATCAAATCGTTTATCTCACTGTCGGCTTGATCATCGTAATAACAAATATTCATCTGATCATCTTTGGTACCATACTGTTCGATCAGCTGATTTTTCCTTTGATTTAATTGATAGGTTTCATTTCCAACCAGCAAATAATTCATTAATATAACTCCACATTTATTATAGCACGCTTTAGGCTTTATAAATGATGCCGAACTGATTTTGCCCGGTTCGATAAAGCAGAAAATGATTTAAAATTATCAATCTGACTGCTCCGTTTTGACTTGTTTGCAGTGTCTTGATTTTAAAAGCGGCTAACAATTCCATTACGGCTTTATCCGGGTGGCGATAAATATTATTTTTCCCGACGGAAATTACAGCCAGTTTGGGCTGATAGCTGCTCAACAGTTTCTCACCGGTTGAACTGGCTGAACCGTGGTGAGCCAGTTTAATAATGTCAACATCCAACTTGCTGAACTCATCGACCATTTCATCTTCTACCTGAGTGTCGATATCGGCTAAAAACAGAAAGCCGAATTGCTTGATTTTAAAATAGCTGACTAAAGAATCTTTATTTTCTTCCCCATAAAATTTATCATATACCGGATTAAGGATTTTTAGATTTCCTACTTTTATTACCATTTGTTTTTGCTGATAAAGCACTATATCACCATAATAAGCCTTCAAGGCTGATAAACTGCCGTCATGATCATAATCATGATGAGTGATGATTATTTCGACACTCTTGAATTTCTCTCTGTTCAAATAAGGGATAATGATATCATTTGCGATATCCTTATAGATATTACCACCGCAATCGATCAATAATGCTTGAGAACTGAAAGGCTGACTGATAACGGCACAATCACCCTGACCGATATCCAGATAGGTAATAGTATAAAATGGTATCATCAGTCTTTGATTGTTATTGATAAACAGGACTACTACAAGACATAATAAAATGGATTTTTTTCGTTTCTTTAGATAATAGTAGAATAGGACAACTATAACTGCTAAACAGAGCAGGTTTATCTGACCGCTGATACTGTAGTTTACAGTTAAGTCATAAACGGTTTCCATCAGCGTTTGCAGCGAATTGGTTATCTTAAATAGATCAAGTAAATATTTCAAACAGGATAAAAGCCGAAAAAGCGGAAAAATCAATATTTGCAGCAAACTTACCTGATCCAGATAAATCAGTTGAATAATCAGACAAACTAAAAGATTAAGCAGGTAACTCTTTTTGCCCAACAGGCAATTGACCAGCCGATAACTTACCGGCAGCATAAAAGCCAGACTGTTAATATAATAGGGGCGATAAAAAGCTAAGATTATAATATAGAGATAGGTTTTGTTTTCTTTTTTGATTTGCCAAAGGTTCAAAAAAGAGCTGATGATAATTCTGATACAGCCATAATCAAATCCAAAATTGTAACTCAATATCAAACTCAATATCAAAGTCAAATAGTTGGCACTCTTGGGGTAAAAAAACTTTTGGGCGACAAGTTTAAATAAATGCAGCAAAAAACTGATTTTTAATGCATTAGAATAAAATAAAAATAAATCAGAATCAATCGCAGCGGTTTTGATGGTCTTTAATTTTGTGGGAATAACACTAACTTCATCATCACTTATCGAGCCGATTATCCCATTAGCAATACAATAATCCTGATAATCGACCGTCGCAAAATTACGGTTAGATTGTACTTGGCTGACAGTACCATTTAGATATACCTTATCATATAAATTAATCAATTCGGTATTTCCGTAAACAATAACTTGGCAAAAGCCGTTAGTGATCTGATAGTAATTGTTACGGATTTTATTGACATAGCCGTATTTTAAATCAACACCATTAAAATTAAGCGAACACACCAGAAACAGCAGCAAGACACAGCCGTATTTTCGATAATTGGAATAGTCATACCGATAATAAAAAAGAGTCAGTAAACCAGCAAATATCCCCCGTAGCCAAAAGTTGTCACACAGTCCTAAAAGTATCAAAGCCAGACTTATGGAAAGCAGGTTCATAAACAGATTAAATCCTTAATCGCTTCAAACTTCTTATCTCCGATTCCTTTAACCTTTTTCAAATCCTCCAGCTTTTGAAATAAGCCGTTTTCATTACGATATTCGATGATATTACCGGCTGTTTTCTCACCGATATTGGGTAAGCTGATTAACTGCTGCAATCCAGCCGTGTTGATGGATATTTTTTCGCTTTCACTTTTTTCGTTAATGATTAGCACATCATTATTTTTCAAAACGATGTTACCGTTAAGGGTGGATGTATCGCTGTTTTCTAACAAAACCGCCTTATCAAGTAAATCATTTACCGTACTGTAACAGTCCAAATAATAGATACCAGGGTTTTCGACCGTTCCTCTAATTTCGACTTTAATCTTATCAGTACGAAAATCATCTATACAATAATCGTTTTTAACAGGAGCCAGACAATACAAGGCAATAAAAAAAGAAATCAATATTCCATACTTTTTCATACTAAATATTAATTTCTTTTCGGTTTTAATCCTAATTAATCTCTTTGATTTTAACTTTATAAGGGTGAGCCACCATAACAGTAACGGTATCATCCTGTTTTTTATCCATCAAAGCACTGGCTAATGGTGATTCATTGGAAATCTTGCCATTTAACGGATCAGCTTCGACTGTTCCGACGATTGTATATGTTTCGATTTCATGTTCATCTAATGTTTCAATGGTAACAGTTGAGCCTAACTTAACAGTCTTTTTGCCCTTGGTTTTAACCACTTCACTGCCGTTAGCCAGTAAATATTCAACGATTTTATATCTGGTTTCGGTTTTAGCCAGCAAATCAATGGCCTTGCTTAATGCTTCGTTATCAACCAAACCGTTTTGTTTCTGTTTCTCAACTTCATCAACATTTTCCAGTCTTTGTTTAGCCAATTTCTCCAATTCCTCAGTTAACTTGGCTTTTGACTTGGTTTCCTTAATATCAATCAGCTCCAGATTGGAAAGCATATAATCATACTGTTTGATTTTAGCTTCAATCTTGCCCTGCTGATCTCTGGCTGCATCATAGTCGGCATTTTCCGACAAATCTCCCTGAGCTCTGGCAGCCTTTAAATCTTCAATATTTTGATAACGCTGAACATGTAATAAATCGATGTATTCTCTTTCTAAATTTTCTAAGCCTTCTATTGTTAAAGCAAATTTATTCTCTTCCATCCTAACCGCTCCTTTCTAATGCAAGTTATTTTTTATTATACTACTTATTTTGGTCATTAACAGGTCAATAGCGACCACATTATGCGAACCTTCCGGAATTATGATATCAGCATACTTCTTGCTTGGTTCGACAAAGGCATTGTGCATTACTCTAACGGTAGTCATATATTGCTGACAAACCGATTCCAAAGTTCTCGCTCTTTCCTTAACATCTCTTTTCAAACGGCGAATAAAACGAATGTCGGCGTCAGTATCAATAAAGATTTTCATATCAAGCATATTGCGGATGGCTTCATCCTGCAGAACAAACAAACCTTCTAAAATAATGACATCACAAGGCGAGATGGTTTCGGTAACGGTGCTTCTGGTATGATTGGCGTAATCATAAGTCGGCTTTTCAATTGAGTTACCGGCGATTAACTGATTTAACTGTTCTATCAATAAATCGTTATCAAACGCAAAGGGGTGATCGTAATTGGTTTTTAATCTTTCTTCAAAAGGCATGAAAGACTGATCCTTATAATAATCATCCTGACGAATAATCGTAACTGAGTTGTTGCCGTCGTAAGCGTCTCTTAAAATTTCTGCTACTGAAGTCTTACCGCTCGCACTTCCACCGGCTATTCCAATAATTACAGGCCTTGACATAAAATAACTCTCCTTTAATTTAAATACTTATCTACTAACTGCAAATGCTGCTGATATGTTTCTGAGAAATAAACCTTTCCGGTATCTACATCGGCAACGAAGTAATAATAATTACTGTCAGCCGGATTTAAGGCAGCATTAATTGCCATCTCGTTAGGATTACAAATCGGACCGATCGGTAATCCGGCATATTTATATGTATTGTATTTTGAATCAATATTGATATTTGTTTCACACTGCTGCCATGAATCATAGTTATATAAAGCATAACAAACAGTTACCGATGACTGAAGATAGTAATTATCGTCTAAACGATTGTGGAAAACACTGCTGACCAATTCCATGTCCTGCTGATTATTGGCTTCAAATAAAATCATACTTGCCAAAGTATAAACCTGATAGGTTGACATACCGGAATTTTCAATCTGCTGCTCATAGCGGCTGTAAACCTCATAAGCCTGATCCAAAATCTTTTCGGTAACCTGCTCAACAGTGGTAACCGAATAGAAATTGTAGGTTTCCGGATAGATAAAGCCTTCCAACAGACAATGTTCGGAATTAAAGATATCTTCGGTTAAAAAAGGATATTTGTTCATCAGGGAATCAACGTATTCCACATCATTCCATTTAGCCATAATCTCATCATAAGTTAAATTGGTTTTCTCGCTGATTGCCATTGCCGCATCTTTCGCCCAATAGCCGTCAACAATAGTAACCGTTACTTCATCCTGACTGGCATTGTCAGAATCAGCCAAAAAGGCAAACAACTCCGCTAAACTCATATTTTTATCCAGCAGGAAATTGCCGGCATAATAATCATTTATTTTGTGCAGTTTAACATATATTTTGGTAATTTTTTTGTCCCGGATTAATCCTTGGTCATACAGGTTATCAATAACATCACTCATATAGTCACCCTCACTGACAGTGAAAAAGACTTTTTCACTGGTTGAGCTGACTGCTTTAATGCCATCCAGATAAGTCCTAAAGACAAATAAAAAACCGATTAGGATGACAATAACAACCGATAAAAAAATAATGAGGCCGATTTTCTTTTTAGTCTTGTTCTTGCTGCTCATACCATGCTCCGAATACTTCTTCGATCAAATCCCATTCTGCCTCATTTTCAACGGCATACAGATTCTTTTCATCATCAAAACTCATAGCATATACTTGTCCGTCTTCGCTTTCTGGATCAGTATACAAAACATAAGATTTCTTAAACTCATCACTATAAAAATTGAACAATTGTTTCATTGCTACTTCATTACCATCATCATCGATAATAAAAAGAACATCATCATTCATAAAACTCTCTCCTAACCTCTGCTGTCCAAATAGCTTTGTAAAATAATCTGAGCCGCCATCGCATCAACCATTTTATGACGTTTATTGCGGTTCATATTAGAAGCAATCATACTTTTTTGAGCCGATACTGTTGTCAGTCTTTCATCCCATAAGATGACCTTGACATCCCGTTTCTCTAGTATCATCTCTTTAAACTGCTTGGAAATATCTGCTCTGATTCCCTCATCACCGTTCATATGTTTAGGCAAACCTAAAACAACCGTATCAACCCCGTTCTGGTCAATCCACTTACAAACTTCTTCCAATGCGGTTTGATAATCGTCCTGTTGAAAACGGATAGTATCTTTGGCACTGGCTAACATCTGTAAACTGTCGCTGAGGGCAACGCCGCAAGTTCGTGCGCCTAAATCTAAACCTAATACTTTATTCATTATTTGTCAAATAACTCCTAACTATTTCTTTTAAGATTTCATCACGATCAACGGTTTGAATCAGGGTTCTGGCGTTCTTATAACTGGAAATATAAGCAGGATCATTGGTTACCAGATAACCGACTATTTGAGTTACCGAATTGTAACCTCTCTCATTTAAAGCATCATCAACCATTTTCAGAATATATTTAATATTTTGCTGTTTAACTTGTTCGGATTGAAATATTCTTGTCTGTTGATTATTATCCTTCATAATGATACCTCCTGCTTATATTTTACTAAATTTACAGTTGAAATAAAAGTTATTTATTGATTAATTCTTCGACCGCCTCAACTGCCTGCTGTAACTTGGTAACATCTTTTCCGCCGGCTGAAGCAACATCGTCCTTACCTCCGCCGTTACCGCCGGTGATTGACGAAGCTAATTTTACCACATTATTGGCTTTTATACCTTGATCGATCGCATCTTTTGAACATGAAGCAACGAAAGTAATTCTACCATCATTTACGGTATACAACAAGATAACCGCTTTTTGAAGCTTATCTGCTAATTGAGAAGCCATCGGTTTCAGTGCAGCAGCATCGCCGCCGATCTTTTTGATGACAACATTATATCCATTAATACTCTTAGCCTGTTTTAACAATTCATCCAAAGTATTTGAAGCCATCTTTTCCTTTAACTGTTTGATCATCTGGCTTCTTTGCTCGCTTTCCTTCATAAACTGTTCAAGTTTTTCGATAATCTTGGCTTCACTGTTAACCTTTAAAATATTGCAGATATTTACCAGTAAATCCTGCTGAGCCACCGTTTGCTGGTAGGCACCGAAATTAGTCTTTGAGGTAATTCTTCTAATGCCGGAACCAACCGATTCTTCCGATACGATCTTGAAGATACCGATTTCACCGGTTGAGCTGACATGAGTACCGCCACACAGTTCTTTCGAGAAATCACCCATGCTTACTACTCTGACAACATCATCATATTTTTCATCAAATAAAGCCATTGCTCCGGAATTCTTCGCAGTTTCAATATCCATTAACTGCGTATCAACCGCCAAATTCAAGCTGATTTGTTCATTAACCAGCCTTTCAACCTCTTTGATTTGCTGATAAGTCAGTTTTTCAAAATGAGTGAAGTCAAAACGGGCATACTGACTGCAAACATAAGAACCGGCCTGATGAATGTGGCTTCCGACTACTTTTTGTAAAGCGGCCTGCAACAAATGCAAAGATGAGTGGTTGGCTTTAATTAAACTACGGTCTACCGCATTAATCTTTAAGTCAAGCTCATCATTGACTTTTACCGAGCCTTTTTTAACAACGACATGATGTAAAAACTGCTTTAGCGGAGCTTTGGTAACCTTAGTAACTTCCAATAAGGTTGTGCTGTTTTCCATAATACCGGTGTCATAAATCTGTCCGCCGCTTTCTGCATAGAAACAGCTCTGACTGACTACAACATCACCTTCATCAGTTAATTCATCAACTCTGACTCCGTCCTTGAATAAGGCGATTACTTTAGAATGATTTTCTAAATGGTCGTAGCCGATAAATTCGCTCTTATCAACAAAGTTCAGCAAGTCAACCGATTGCGATCCCATTGACTGATCATCGCTTCTGGCATTTCTAGCTCTTTCTCTTTGCTGCTGCATACATTGATTGAAGCCTTCTTCATCAATGGTAATATCATGCTCCAGAGCGATTTCCTTAGTAAGTTCTACCGGGAAACCGTAGGTATCATATAACTTAAAGACAGTTTCACCGTCTAATTGTTTTGTGGTATTGTTCTGCAGATATGTTTGCAGAATTCTTTCACCATCATTTAAAGTATTTTCAAATCTTTCTTCCTCAGCTTTAACTAACTTGCTGACATAGTCAACCTTTTCAAGCAAATACGGATAGTAGTCTTTCATATTTTCGGCAACTACCTCAACCAGTTTATACATATAAGCCTGATTGATATTTAACTTCTTGCCGTAACGGACTGCTCTTCTCAATACTCTTCTTAAAATATAGCCTCTGCCTTCGTTAGAGAAGGTTGCCCCGTCACTGATAGCGAAAGTAACGGTTCTGATATGGTCGGCAATTACCCGATAAGCCATCTTGTTTTCGCCTTCATACTTCTTATCGGTCATTTTTTCGGTTGCTCTGATGATCGGCAAGAATAAATCGGTATCAAAATTGGTTTCACCATCCTGAACGATTGAAACCAGTCTTTCCAATCCCATACCGGTATCGATATTTTTCTGCGGCAGTTCTTTATATTCGCTGCGGGCTAAACCCTCTTGAGAATTGTATTGTGAGAAAACAATATTCCAGATTTCAATATAACGGTCATTTTCCATTTCTTCAAAGAATAACTTTTCTCCCAAGTGCAGTGGGTCATACTTTTCGCCACGGTCATAGAAAATCTCACTGTCCGGTCCGCAAGGTCCGTTGCCGATTTCCCAGAAGTTATCAGCCGTTTTTAAAATATGACTCGGATCTACCTTGCAGTCCTTAGTCCAAATATCGTAAGCCTCTTGGTCATCAATATAGACAGTAATATATAAACGGTCTTTATCAAAACCCATCCAGCGGGCATCAGTCAAAAAGTGCCAAGCAAACGGAATTGCTTCCTTTTTAAAGTAATCACCAATCGAAAAGTTGCCCAACATTTCAAAGAAGGTATGATGTCTAGCAGTTTTTCCGACATTTTCGATGTCATTGGTACGGATAGACTTCTGAGCATTGGTTATTCTTCTGTTCTTCGGTCTTTCGGTTCCATCAAAATATTTTTTCAATGCAGCAACCCCGGCATTAATCCATAACAGGGTCGGATCATTATGCGGGATTAAAGATGCTCCCGGTTCAATCATATGGCCATTTTCTTCAAAATACTGTAAGAACATTCTTCTGATTTCAGCACTGGATAATTGTTTCATTTTTCTTCCTCCTATTTAATCAAATAAAAACTCATCCCAGACAGGAACGAGTTATTCGCGGTACCATCCTGATTCAGGCTATAAACCTGCAGCTTAATTAGTTCAGTTAACGCCTGAATACGTCAATGTTTTCATTGCACTATTCTGCTAGCTTCGATAAGGACATCTGATGTTTTTCACCCAACAACATCTCTCTGGAAAATGCCGGTTATCTACTGGTTCAGAAATAATCGCTTTACGCTAAATATTGTACCATAAAAAATAATAATAAAAATAGAATATTTTCAGCTGTTTAACTGTTTCAGAGTTTCAATGATGATTGAATAACCCTTTTGGCAGTCAGTACAATCATAAGTTGCTTTCTCTAAAGGACACATATCGCTTTGAGTTCTGTTTAAGATATAATCAACCTTTTGATCATAGCTGTATTTCATCTGATATTTATCTAAAATCTCAATTGCTTTTGAAGAAATAATCTGACAATGCAGATATTCTGTCTTTAACATAATGTGCATTATCGCTGCGGCTTTGCCCACAACCTTATCGCAACAAATCATCTGAAAGTGTCCGGCGTGATAGAAATCTAACAGCGGAGCAACCCCTTTTTTATGGCTGCTGACTAAAATCCCCTTGTCATATCCGACACAGCTGTATTTATTTTCGTTAAGTATTTTTACCAATTCATCAATCTTTTCTCTCATAAATCCTCTCTTCACTGATTATCACATCCATAACAATATCGTTATTTTCCACTGCCACTTGTTGAAGTTTTTGAATTTCAAAACCAACAGCCAGTTTCAAACCGGTAAAATCGGCCAAATAGCGATCATAATAGCCCTTACCTCTGCCTAAACGATTGCCGTTTTGATCAAAAGCCAGTAACGGTACGATAACAGCATCTAGCTTTTTTTTGGCGATATAAATATCTTTAGATGGCTGACTGATGCCGTATTTATTTATGCTGTAATATTTCGAGCAGTAACATTCCATCTGATTATCCGTTTCGCTGATAACCGGAAAGCCCAGCAAAACAGCACTTTCACTCAGCATTTCATTAAGACGGTCAATCCTTACTTCCTTTTGAAAAGGACAATAGGACATAACGGTAGTAACCTTGTACTTTTTTAAATAAGCAAAAGCCTTGGCACAAATAATTTCACTATAACCATCATCGTTAAAATTAAGCAGACGGTTTTTCACCAGTTTTCTTTGGGCTGTTTTATTCATCTTTAATTTGCCATAACCTTTCTTTTAAATAAGTCTTTCTGATGTAATGGTCATTGTTGTTAATACCCTTATAGAAAGCCGCTTTACTGCCGATAATGATTAAATTCTGATAAGCTCGACTTATTGCTGTATATATCAGCCTTTTTTGCAGCATGATACTGTATTGAAAAGTCATCGGCAAAATAACAATCGGATATTCACTGCCCTGAGCCTTGTGAACGCTCATACAATAACCGTGGGTAATATTGGCAAAGTTTTCGTTGGTATATTCGACCAGTTTGCCGTCAAAATCCACTAAGATCCGATCAAAATTGTTGATATCATCCTTACTGTAAATAATCTCTTTAATAAAGCCGATATCACCGTTGAATACATCATCATCGGGCTGATTTTTCAGCTGCAAGATTTTATCTTCTTCTCTAAAAATCCGATAGCCGACTTTCAGTTCTTTCTTTTCTGAACCGGCAGGATTGAACTGCTGCTGAAGCAGACTGTTAAGCCGGTCGATACCGTTGGCACCCTTATGCATTGGGGCAAGCACCTGAACATTCATCAGGGAACTGAATTTATCAACACTGTCTTTATTGGCCAGTTTTACCACCTGAAGCAATACATCGGCAATACTGTTGTCATCACATTCAAAAAAACGAATGTCCTTATCACAGGGAATGGTTTCAACACACTGATTTTTAATATCGTAAGCCAGTTTAATGATATCGCTGCCCTCTTTCTGGCGATATATTTTGTCTAATTTGATGGTATAAAACAAATTTGAATCAATTAAATCCCTCAATAAGGCTCCCGGAGCAACTGAAGGCAATTGGTCACTGTCGCCGATCAAAACGATTTTTTTACAATAGGCTGCCGCCTTCAGCAATTTGGCAAACAAATAAACATCAACCATCGAAAACTCATCGATAATCAGAATATCGCTGGTAATCGGATTTTTTTCGTCCTTGGCAAACCGACCGGTTTCCTTATCCCATAACAAGACAGAATGAATTGTCTTGGCTTGACAGCCTGATAATTGCGACAGTCTTTTCGCCGCCCGTCCGGTTGGGGCCAACAGCTGAACATTATATTGCGGATACATCTGATTTGCCAGCTCCATAATTGCCGATACAATCGTTGTTTTACCGGTACCCGGACCGCCGGTGATAATCATCAGATCGTTTTCAAAAAAGGAAGTGATGGCCTGTAACTGCTTGCTTTGATATTCAATCGCATTACGGTCCTGTAATTGACAAATAGCCCAATACAGTTGATGATTGTCCACCTCTTTACAATCGGCATAAGGAAAATTAGCTAAATAAGATGCGACAAAGGTTTCACTGTCATATTGACTGACCGGATAAAGCCGACCATCTTGAATAACAATGCGCCGGTTGGTCTGTAAATAAGCGATAATTTCGGTTAATTGGGTGTTGATATCCGGCAGTTTGCCTTGCAGATAAAGCTGAAACTGCTCATATTGACAATAGCTGTCACCATTTTTCATGCAGAACTCCATCAGCAAGCTGCAGCTGTAAGCCGCCAGACGATAAAAATTATCTCTGCTAATTCCGATGGAAAGCGCAAACTTGTCTGCCTTAGCAAAATTTATTGAATCGATATCATAAATCATCTGATAAGGGTCGTCCATGATTTTACTCATCAGCTGATCTTTATATGTATTTCTTAAATGGGCAATATCAGCCATCGTTAAATGATGCCCCAGTAAGAAAGTTGTTTCATCATCCTTATCTTTAGCAATCCCGGCTAAAATGGCCTGCTTTCGCTTGCTGTTCATATTGGGGATATCATCTAAAATATCATTATTCAGTCTGATTTTATTTACCGGATCAGACTGTAAATAATCAACGATGACAGCCGCATATTTTTTGCCTATCCCTTTAAAATTTACCCCGGAGAAATAATTAATCAGTCCCTGACGGTCGTTTTGCGCTTCAATTGAAAAACTGTCGCATTTAAACTGGATACCATAAACAGGATGGTCGATATAATTGCCTTCAATAAGATAGGTGCGATCCTGTTTGATACTGCCGAAATAACCGGTAACTACCACTTCGCTTTCCCCAGCCGGAAAAGTCGGTATAAACACACCGACCAGATAACCGTTTGAGGGTTTTTGATAAATAATTTTTTCAAAGTTACCTTTCAGCTGCATCCTTATTCCCCGTGTATTCTGTTATAAAGCATTTCTTTATGCCATAAGCCGTTAATAAATGTCTTTTCGATAACCCCGCCAGCCAAGCATTTGCCGTCATTATCATATAAAACCGCCTGCTGACCTTCAGTCACCGATTTGACTAATTGCGGATACTTAACTAAAAGATAATCTTCATCATATCTCACAACCGTAACGGGATTATCATTTTGACGGTACCTGAATTTACATTGACAATCCAGCGGTAAAGAAAAATCCGCCAAATAATTTACCGAGCCGATTAAACAGCTGTCGGAATACAGCCAGTCTTCGTTTTCTTGATTGGTAACATACAATTCGTTGGTTTCAACATCCTTTCCGACCACAAACCACCGCCCGTGATCGCCGCCGATGCCCAGACCCTTTCTTTGACCGATCGTATAGTAAAGCACACCCATATGTTGACCGACTACCTGTTTTGTGGCGATATCAACGATATTGCCCTCTTTGGCCGGCAAATAGTTTTGTAAAAACTGCCTAAAATTTCGCTCGCCGATAAAACAGATACCGGTAGAATCTTTCTTCTGGGCAATTGTCAAACCTAATTCAGCCGCAATCTTTCTTACCTCAACCTTGGTAATATCACTTAACGGAAATAAGGTATGCTTTAACACTTTTCTGTCAATCTGACCCAAAAAATATGATTGATCCTTGTTTAAATCATCTGCTTTATATAAATAAGGAACGCCATCCTGTTCAACTATTTTACAATAATGGCCGGTGGCAACGTAATCAAAACCCTGCTGCATCGCAAAATTATAGAAAGCATCAAACTTGATATATTTATTACACAAAATATCGGGATTAGGCGTTCTGCCCTTTTGATGTTCAGAAATAAAATTAGTGAAAACATCATCCCAGTATTCCTTAACAAAATCCACCCGCAATAATTCGATATTAAGTTTTTCACTTACGCTTTTCGCATCCTGATAATCTTTCTCTTGAGGACATACATCGTCTTTGATAGTCGGATTGCCTAATATATCATTGTTAACTGCCGAATCCCAGTTGCGCATAAAACCGCCGACAACCTGATAACCCTGCTTAATTAAAAGATAGGCAGCTACGGCACTATCTACTCCACCTGATAAACCAACCAGAACCTTTTTCATCAGTCATCATCTTCCTCTCTGCATTTACCGCACACCTGATAATTTGGGCAGCCGTCTTTTAAACATTCAAATTTGAGATTTTGAATTTCGTGATCAAATATTTCAATTTCGCTTTCGTCATAACCGACAACCATACTCTTCTCATTTAAAATAATCGGTCTTTTTAAGACGGAAGGGTTTTTCTGGACAAAAGCGATCAGTTCACTTAACGACATAGAATCAATATCAATGTGATTGTCTTTAATCACTTTGCTTCTTTTGGAGATGATATCATCGGTACCGTTTTCGCTTCGGGTCAATAAAAAGCGCAGCTCTTCTTCCTTCAAAAGGGTTGTAAACAAATTCTTTTCAATATACTTGATATTTTTATCTTTAAACCATTGTTTGGCTTTACGACAGCTTCCACAGCCGCTTGATGTATACAGAACGATCATTTATATCACCTCTTTTTCATTATAAAATATTTGAAACCGCATAACAATGCCAATTTGAACTGGCGTTAAAAAATAATTCTTGGCTAAAGAGCCGGATTTAATCCAAATAATAATGTTTTGTTTGGCTTTTTAACCGCAAGATGCTAAAATAAATTCAGCGATGATTGTATATTTGAGTTAACTTCACTTTAGTTAATAGAGAATCGATGGCGGTGGAAATTCGAGACAGTCAGTTAACAAATTGGAAATACATGAGCGAAAGGGTTGTGACCGTATAACTAATGAAGTGATTTCTTTATGGAAATAATTTGGGTGGCACCGCCCTAACGGGTCCCAAAGTTATAATTAAAGGAGTTTTTTTATTTATGAAGAGAATGTTAAGTGGCATCAAGCCTACCGGACAAATGCATTTAGGCAATTACATCGGGGCATTAAGAAACTTTGTTAACTTTCAGGATGATTATCAGCTGTTTGTCTTTATCGCCAATCTGCATTGCGTAACCGTTTATCAGAAACCTCAAGACTTGAGAAAGAATTTAAAGGATGCGATCGCTTTATATTTAGCCTGCGGTTTAGATCCGCAAAAGTGTACCATTTTCTTACAGTCGGATGTTTTCGCCCACGCTCAATTAGGCTGGTTATTAACCTGCCAGAGTTATATGGGTGAATTATCAAGAATGACCCAGTTCAAAGACAAAAGCCAGAAGAAGGAAGACGGAATTACCGCCGGAATTTTTACCTATCCTTGTTTAATGGCCGCCGATATTTTACTTTATGATGCTGATTTTGTTCCGGTCGGTCAGGATCAGAAACAGCATGTTGAATTAGCCCGTAATCTGGCTGAGCGCTTTAACAATCGTTACAGCGATACCTTTGTCGTGCCACAGCCTGTCAGCCCGAAAGTCGGGGCCAGAATTATGTCTTTATCCGACCCGAGCAAAAAGATGAGCAAATCCGATGAAACAAATAAGGGCTGCATCTATCTTTTGGATGATTTAGCCCTGGCTAGAAAAAAGATTATGTCAGCGGTAACCGACCTAGTAGGACAGGTTAACTATGACAAGGTTAACCAGCCGGGAGTTTCCAACCTGCTGGAAATTTTGTCCGCTTTGACTGGCGAAGAAATTGAAAGTATTGTCGCTAGATACCAAAACAAAGGCTACGGTCAATTAAAAAGCGAAGTCAGCGATGTGGTTTGCGATTGCCTGAAGAACATCCAGGCAAAATACCAGCAGATTATCGACAGTGATATCATTGAAACAACCTTAAAACAAGGAAGTGAAGTAGCCAATAAAATCGCCTACAAAAAGCTGAAAAAAGTGCAGAAAAAGATGGGAATTGATATTTTTTAATCTTTTAAGGCTGACAGAATAGTAATCTTATTAGCCTGATAAGCCGGATATAACCCCGCCAAAACAGCAATCACTAAGATAAAAGCGATTGATGATAGATTACTTTCAATTCTGATTTTTATCGCCAAGTTAAAAATCGTATTAATCAGAAAAATGATAATGCTCAACCAGCAATAAGCCATTACGCAGGATATTACAATTGTAAAGACAATATCAAAGAGATACTGTCTTGCGATCGCAAAGTCACTTGCGGCCATGGCTTTTTTTATGCCAATTTCCTGTTTCTCTTTGGCGATATTGCTTAATGAATTATTCATTAACGACAATACCGCAATTAAAATTGCCACATAAGATAAAACTATCATTATCTGACTGACCAGCTTAACCACCAGCATAAAACTCTCCTTACTTTGCGACTGGTCTAAAAACAGATATTGTTCATCAGCCAGATATAAACTGAAATCAATAGCACTGTCGGTTTTGAGAAAGTATAGCCTTTGAGCGTTATCAGTAATTTTATCGCGGGATAAAATCACAGTATCGTCAATTTCAAAATAGACATTTGTATATTTTTCATCAATTACACCCACGATTTCATATTGACAACCATTAAGTAAAATAAAATCATTGTAGCCGTTTTCCTGATCGATTTTAGCCGATACTATCGCCTTGATTTGCTGATTTGATTTAAGAAACTTGCCACCCTTTTGAAATTCCAATTGAAAAAGCTCAAAAAAATGGTCGTCAACGCACAATATCTGGTAGTCCTCATAAATGGTTTTGCTGACGCAACTGTAGCAGTCAACCTTATTTTGCGCAAATATTTCGGCCAGCATTATATGACTAACGCTTGAATCGATAATTTGCAGCAGGGAAACATCAAAAGAAAAGGCTGACAGTTCTCTATCAAGCTGGTCGTTAACATACAGTGCCAAATTATTCACCAGCATTAACAACAATAAAGCGATTGAATTGGTAATAATCGTTAAAATATGCCGGTTTCTTTTGTAGTAATATTGTCTAAGTAAATACATTGCCGTTTTCCACCTTGATAATTCTTTTTGCCTTAGCGGCGAAATAATAATCATGACTAACCATTATGACGGTAACCCCCATTTGATTGAGCGTTGTAAAAATATCCATAATGATATTAGCGTTATTACTATCAAGCGCACCGGTGGGCTCATCAGCCAGAATGATTTTTCTTTTTCCGATTAAGACTCTGGCAATCGCCACCCTTTGTTTTTCCCCGCCGGAAAGCTGACAAGGATAATGGTCCAGCAAGTGGGCTATTTTCAGTTTATCTGTTAGATAGGCAAAATACATCCGATTATAGTTGGCTGAATACTGACAGCCGACCAGAATATTTTCTTTGACTGAGTAATAATCAATCAGCTGGTAATTCTGGAATATCAACCCCATTTGACTGATGACTTGCTGTCTTTGTTTTTTGTCTGCTTCAGCCAATGCTGTCTGATTAAAATAGTATTGACCTTGAAAATCCGTAAGCAAAGCAATAACCGCTAACAAAGTGGACTTACCGCTGCCCGAACTGCCGACAATACTGACAAACTCACCCTGCCCGATTGTTAAATTAACATTGTTAAGAGCAATGACTTTCTTATTCGGCAACTGATAGATTTTCGACAAATTCTCAATTTTAATCACCCCCAATCACCTCCAATAAAGCCCTGTCAACTACACAGACCTTTTGACCCTCTTTAAGCGTACTGTTGATAAGACATACACCATCGCTTTCAGCTAATACTTCAATCCTGACTAAATACTTCTCAAGCCTGCTAAGATCAAAACTGAAATCTTCCAAAATCAAAAAACTGCCTTCACCGGTTTGATAAACAGCCCTTTTATCGATGAGCTGACCGCTTTTCTGAGTGAGATACAGTTTTACTAACAGGCTTTGTTTTAGTAAAACGTCACTGACCGGTAAAGAAAGCTTGATTTGATAATAATCTTTACCGTTGAGCTGTTTGACAAGTGGCTTTTTTTCGATTACGCTGCATTGATAACAGACCTCATTAAGATAAAAGAATGCTTTATCATTAACGGCAATCTGCTGATACATTTCAATCGGCAGATCAGCCAACAAATAATAATCTCCGCTGTAAAAACTAATGCAGTTATCACTTATCTGTTCAATTATCCCCTCATAACGGGCATATAAAATCTGCTTCTTTCCGTAACTGTCATAATATTGTAATAACTTATCATCTTTACTGACTTTGTCGGCTTTACTGACATACAGTTCGCTTAGATAACCGTCAAAAAACTGATAAGCGATATCACAGTCAACCTGCCCAATCACCTCGATACACTGACTAAGGCTGCCTTGATTAAGACTGACCAGCTCAATGCTGTCAGATAAATAATTTGCCGATATACAACTGGCTAAACCAATTAAAGCGATAAAAAAAACAACGATTAGAATAATGAGCTTTCTTTTCATAAAACACCTCATAATAATCATTGTTGCTTTTAAAGCTGATTCCTATTTTAATAGAACGGTTTTTCGTGGAAATTGCCGATAACCTTCTGGCTTTGGGTCACATTCACAAAGGCTTTTGGATCAATTAACAGGATTTTTCCGACTAAGGCATTTGTTTCATATTGGCCGCATACCGTATATAAGACTTTACGATTGGAAGAAGTATAGCCACCTACACCCTGCCAGATTGTAACGGTATGGTGGAAATCCCGGTAAACCGCGGCACAGATTTCTTCGGATTTTTCCGAAATGATGATTAAAGAGCTTCTCTTATATCGACTGTCAGCAAAACTAATAACCTGCGTGCAGACAAACTGATAAATAATGGAATATAAGGCCGCCTCTAATCCGAAAGCGAAGGCCGCAATGGAAATAATCGTCGCATTGATTAGCATCGCTTCATTCCAGAATGATTTCTTATATTTTTTAGCGGCATAAATCGTGATAAAGTCCAAACCGCCTCCGCTGCCATCAGCAGATAAAACCAGCGAGTTGGAAAAACCATTGATAATACCGGCAAATACTGCCGCCAGCAAGAAGTCGTTAGTAATATGGAATTTAGGCAAAACAGCGACAAAGACGCTGGTAAAAACAACATCAATCAAAGAAATTACGGTAAATTTCTTGCCGACGGTTCTCATTACCAGAATTACGGCCGGAATATTTAAGGCGATATATAGGAAAGAATAAGATGGACAAAAAAAGTTGTACTTATCTGCCAATCTGGTAGTTAATAAGGCGATACCGCTGAAACCGGCCGGTACGATATTTCCGTCATTAATAAATGAGTTGATATTTACCGCCGCAACAAAAGCGGCAAACAAAGCAATTAATGCGTCTTTTAAAAAATGTAAGCTATCTTTTTTCATTGTTTTTCCTCTGATAATCATAATATTTAACTTCTCTACGCACATTCTTTTCGATTGATTTGAGATTAATAAAGTAAAATACGATTGCCAATGCCAGCATCAGAATCGCTATTACTGCTATTACCGCTAAATAATCGTTAACATTCTCTAACATAATTACTCCCTCATTAGATTATACCACATTAATAGTTATCACTAAATTCATGGTCAGATAAATAATCTGCTCCTTTGATAACTTCAACTGTACTCAAATTCGGATAACCTAATTGTCTTAATACTTCATAAACCATAATGGCAACGGTATTGCTCAGATTTAGGCTGCGGGCATTTTCGACCATCGGCAAACGAATACAATGCTCTAAATCCTGTTTTAAGATATTTTTGCTGATACCGGTTGATTCCTTGCCGAAAACTAGGTAAATATCTGCTTTGACTTGATTATATTGAAACTGATCGGGTAAATGTTTACCATATCTGGTCAAATAGAAGATGGCATCATCGGCTTTGACCGTAGCCATAAAATCTTCAAAACAGTCATGCTCGATAATCGTTGTCAAATCAATATAGTCCATCGAAGCCCTGTGTAAATGTTTTTCATCCAGAATGAAACCGTAAGGCTTTATCAAATGCAGTATTGAACCGGTTGCCATTGCGGTTCGGATGATATTACCCGTATTTTGCGGGATCTCCGGTTGATATAAAACTATATGAATCATTTTTGTTCCCCTTTTAGATAATCCAGCAAGGCTTTAGTAGCCATACCTCGATGACTTACGGAATTCTTTTCTTCCATCGTTAATTGGGCGCTGGTTTTATTAAACTGCGGTACTAAAAAAATCGGATCGTAGCCAAAACCATTATCACCGATTGCCCGGTCATTGATTTTGCCTTCCATAACACCGGTGAAAAGATGATCGCCGACTTCATCGCATAAAGCAATCGCACAGACAAAGCGAGCCGTCCGGTCTGTCTGATCCTTCATTCTTTCCAGCAGGACCTGATTTTTATAGGCATAATCAAATCCTTCCAGATATCTCGCCGAATGAATTCCCGGCTCCTTATTTAAGGCATCGATTTCCAGACCGGAATCATCCGCAATAACTGTCATAGCGCATATATTTTGAATCGCTTTAGCTTTTATCAGGGCATTTTCCTGAAAGGTTGTGCCGTTTTCATCAATCTCAATCGGCTTTAATTCGCTTAAATCGTGAACCGTGTAGCCTAAAGGTTCCAATAAAGACTTATACTCCTTTACCTTTCCTTTATTTGAAGTCGCAATCATTATATCTTTCATCTGTATTTCTCCATTTCTATTTTCTGTATCTCGCAATTTTTCAAAAACAATGAAATATAGTCGCCGTTTTTTAAGGATTCGTCCAATGCCATCATCAAAGCCCGATAATAGGCCCCATGAGTAACGATTAATACATTGTCGACATCAGGCAGCTTGTCAATAAATTTTTTAGCCCGCTCAATCATATGCTGATGAGTTTCCTCATTGTTATATGACTTATCCAGCGGTCGGGATAAAAAGGCGTTTACATCAAATTGACTGGCAGATAAACCTTCCATATCGCCGAAAGACCTTTCAATCAACAAGTCATCAATTATTATCAGATACTTCCCTTCCGTTACTATCTCTGCCGTTTTGACCGCCCTTTGTAAAGGCGAGCTGTAGACTAAGTCAAAACAGATATCTTTTATCTGCTTAATTGCCGCCTTTGCCTGCTGTATACCGGTCTGGTTTAACGGTATATCCACTAAGCCCTGAGTTCTTTTATCAATATTCCAATCAGTCTGTCCATGACGCATCACATATAGATTCATAAAAACCTCATACTGTATAATAATACCACAAATACTTTTACTTCTTTGTAAGAAAATCGTTTCCAATAAAAAAACGATATTTTCACAAGTAAACGATTTATATATATATATATATATATATATTGAAAAGAATAAGCGTATATTGTAACCTATAGATAGAAGCAATATTGAATAATTTTGAGAATATGTATTAATTAGTGACGAAAAAAGAAATAGGAGGTTTTGTGAAAAAGTTATTGATTATCACTGTAATGTTTAAACATTATTCTCAACATCCACCAATAGTTGAATAATAGTAAAGAAATAGAGTTTAAATTGAATTAAGAGGTGAATTAAAATGAAAAAATACTATAAACTATTTGTTGCCCTATTAGCAGGCTTATTATTAATAACCGCTTGTTCGTTAAAGGATGAAGCCAACCAAGACAGCAAGACTGTGGTTAAAAACCTGTTAAACAATATGATTGAAAACAACGACGCAGCTTTTCTTGATGTTACCGGATATTGTGGCATGGATGAAAATAAAAAGTTTTTGTTAAGGAGTGATATTGCCCTGTATAGCTATCAATATCTAAAATATTCGATTGATAAAAAGGAAGATCTGGGTGATAACAGCTATCTGTATATTGTAGAAATTACAGCCGTTGATTTTTCAGAAGTAAAAAAGAATTATCCAGAAAATACTGCCCGTGACAATGAGCTGATCAAACAAGCCATTGATTCTACCAAAAACAAGACCCTTACAAGTAAGGTAAGTATAAAAGTTAGTATCGACGATATGTCTGGCTGCTATAAAATTCAGCTTGATGATGACTTCTTTAAAGCAGTCTTACCAAATTACCAGCAATTTATCGAAGATTTTAACTAATCTTCGTTCTCAAAAAGCCAATAATGGCTTTTTTATGTTAAGATAATCTAAAAGGGGATTAGATATGAATTATTTATCAGCAATACTAATTGGATATACACTCGGTTGTATTAATCCAGCCTATTTCTTCGCCAAAGCAAAAGGATTTGATATCAGAACTAAAGGAACGATGTCTGCCGGAGCTTCAAACGCCAAAACAACTATGGGCTGGAAATATGGCATAATTTGTGGCATTTATGACATTTTAAAATCGGTCATCGCCATGTTATTAGTCAAATTATTGGTCAAAGATGATTTAGCCCTGATTTCAATAGCAGGATGCAGTGCCATTATCGGTCACATTTTCCCATTCTATCTGAATTTCAAGGGCGGAAAAGGATTTGCGGCATACATTGGTATGGTTGCCTTTCTAAACTGGAAGCCGGCTTTAATCTTAGCGGTTATTGGCGTCAGTTTATCGTTGATAACTAACTGGATTGTAATGGCTACTTTGACTTTTACCATCGGCTTTCCGCTTTACAACCTTATTACTGCTTCACCAATTGAAATGATTGCTGCTTCCTTAATTACTTCAGTCATTATCTTATTAAAACATCTGGTAAACTTCAAAAGGATTCTACAAAAAGAAGAAATTGGTATCAATGGTAAAAAAACCGGTATTAAGCTATTGAAAAGCAGCGACAGCGCAAAAGAAAACCTGTGATTGAATTTCAGTCACAGGTTATTTTTCTTATTGAGCAGCTGCTGCTTTATCTAAAGCCTTCTTAGCCTTATTTACAATAGTAGTAAATCCTTTTGGATCGTGGATAGCGATTTCGCTCAACATCTTTCTGTTAATGTCGATCTTAGCTAATTTTAAGCCGTGCATTAAATTAGAATAGTTGATATCGTTATTATGAGCTGCAGCGTTGATACGAGCAATCCATAACTTGCGCATTTCACGTTTTAATGTCTTTCTATCTCTATAAGCATACTTTAATGAATGCATTACTTGTTCATTAGCGGTACGATATAAAGCATGTTTTGAACCAAAGTAACCCTTAGCTAATTTTAAAGTCTTTTTATGACGTCTATGAGTAACATATCCAGTTTTAACTCTCATCGTTTATACCTCCTACTTCTGTAACAAGAATTTAATACGTTTGTAATCGCTCGGTGAAACGTATCCTGCTTTTCTTAAATGTCTCTTTTGTTTGTGTGTTTTTCTAGGTGCTAAATGTGATACATAAGCATGCATTCTCTTTAACTTACCTGTACCAGTAACTTTAACTCTCTTAGCTAAAGCTCTTTTTGTTTTCATCTTTGGCATTGTTTTTACTTCCTTTCACTATTTACCCTTAATCGGTGATAATGTACAAGACAAGGTGTTACCCTCTAAAAGCGGTTGCTTATCGACAGTTGCGACTTCTTTCATACTTTCGATGAAATTATCCATAACTTTTTTACCGACGTCTTGACGAGTCATCATTCTTCCTCTGAATCTCATATCTACCCGAACCTTATTGCCGTCACTAATCCAGCCTTTAGCCTGTTTAACTTTTGTATTAAAGTCATTTGTGTCTATAACCGGAGAAAGTCTCAATGGTTTAAGTTCAGTAACATGCTGATTCTTTTTGGCTTCACGAGCCTTTTTCTGTAATTCAAAACGGTATTTGCCGTAATCCAGTATTTTACATACCGGAGGCTGAGCCTTTGGTGATACACATACCAAGTCTAAATCAAAATCATAGGCTTTGTTTATTGCATCATTACGTGACATTACTCCAAATGATTCGCCATTTGGGCCGATAACCAGTACCTCTTTAAAACGAATAGCATCATTAACTAATCCGTCAGGCATATTCTTCTTGCTTATACTTAACACCTCTTTCTTTCATAAAAGAAAAGTGGGTTTGCACCCACTAAAATCAATCCATCTAGATTCGATCGTAGCTGTTTACCTATATCCTAAGGATATCAGGTGAGAAGGGGTGCTTCTTCTTTCCACATTTCTTTTGCTTAAATAGCATACCAATAATGATATCATTTGTCAATTAAAAATCCTTAATTTGCGATAATATTCATCAGCTTGTCGGCAATGAAAATAATCTTTCTGATTGTCTTGCCTTCCAGCTGATTTTTGACACTGACTACTTCCTGGGCTTTCGCTAAAACAGTTTCCTGGCTGTCGCCCTTTTTACCGCTGACGGTACCTCTCATTTTACCATTAACCTGAATAGCGAAGTTGATATCGCATACTTCCAATTTAGATGGGTCGTATTTCGGCCAGCTTTCGTAGGCGATAGTATCAGCTCCGGTATAATGCTGATACATTTCTTCGCAAATATGCGGAGCAAACGGACTTAACAGCTTGATAAAGTCAATAATCATCTCACGATTAACTTTTTCAGCCTTATAACAGTCATTGATGAATATCATCATCTGGCTGATTGCCGTATTGAAATTCAAAGAGTCAATATCTTCGGTTACTTTCTTAACTGTCGTATTGAATGAATAATCCAGCTCAGCGGTTTTCTCATCGGTAATCTTATCCGGCGATTCCATAACCAGTCGCCATACTCTTTCAATCCATCTTCTAGTCCCTTCTACTCCACGCTCACTCCAAGGCTTGCTGGCTTCTAAAGGTCCCATAAACATTTCATATACTCTTAAAGTATCGGCGCCGTAAATTCTGACAATTTCATTCGGGTCAACGATAAATTCAGGATATCTTTTACCCATCTTAATGCCGTTAGCGCCCAAAATCATTCCCTGATGAACCAGCTTCTTAAACGGCTCCTTGCAGGAAACCAGTTTTTTATCATACAAGAACTGATTCCACATTCTGGCATATAACAAGTGCCCGACAGCATGTTCCGGACCACCGACATACAAATCGACCGGCATCCAATGGTCGATCAACTTCTTGTCAGCAAATTCCTTATCGTTATGCGGGTCGATATATCTCAAGAAATACCAGCTGCTTCCTGCCGAACCCGGCATTGTCGAAGTTTCTCTGCGGCCTTTTTTACCATCAATAGTAACATTGACCCAATCGGTTGCCCGATCCAGCGGAGCTGCCCCGGCTTTATTTGGGGAATAGTCCTCAAGAGTCGGAAGTAACAACGGCAATTGATCTTCGCTTAATGAAACCATCTCACCGTCCTCTAAATGAATTACCGGAATCGGCTCGCCCCAGTATCTCTGTCTGGCAAAGATCCATTCACGCAAACGATAATTAACCTTTTTACTGCCACAATTATGCTCTTGCAGCCATTGTATCATCGTATTTATTGCCTCACTCTTATTCAATCCATCAAGGAAACCTGAATTAACGTGAACTCCATCGGAAGTGTAAGCCTGTTCAGTGATGTCGCCACCCTTTAAGACTTCGATAATCTCAATATTGAATTTTTTCGCAAACTCATAATCTCTTTCATCATGAGCCGGAACCGCCATAATAGCACCTGTCCCATAGCTTGCTAAAACATAGTCGCTGATATAAATCGGAATAGCCTTCTGGTTAACCGGATTAATCGCATAAGCACCGGTAAATACCCCGGTCTTATCTTTATTTAGTTCTGTTCTTTCCAAGTCGCTTTTAGTTGCACACAACGCCTGATATTTTTCAACTTCTGCTTTCTGTTTTTCAGTGGTAATCTTATTCACCAGCTGATGTTCCGGAGCTAAGACACAGTATGTTGCGCCAAACAAAGTATCGCATCTGGTAGTGAAAACCGTGAATTGTTCATCAGTGCCCTGAACCTTAAAATCAACCAAAGCGCCTTCCGAACGACCGATCCAGTTTCTTTGAATTTCCTTCGTTGATTCTGGCCAGTCAATTTCTTCAAGTCCTTCCAAAAGTTTATCAGCATACTTTACGATGTCGATAACCCACTGTTTCATATTCTTGCGGACAACCGGATAACCGCCTCTTTCGCTTTTGCCGTCAACAACTTCATCGTTGCTTAAAACACAGCCCAGTTCCTCACACCAGTTAACCGGCATTTCTACGCATTTTGCCAGTCCATCATCAAATAACAGTTTGAAAATATATTGGGTCCACTTATAATAGCTCGGATCACAGGTTGAAATAACCCGGTCCCAGTCGTATGAAAAACCGATATTTTTTAGTTGTTCGGTGAATGTTTCGATATTCTTCTTGGTAAATCCTTCGGGATGGTTGCCGGTACTGATGGCATACTGTTCAGCCGGTAAGCCAAAAGAGTCAAATCCCATTGGATGAAGCACATTATATCCTTCCATTCTTTTCTTACGAGAAACGATATCAGTTGCGGTATATCCTTCCGGATGGCCAACGTGAAGACCCTGACCGCTTGGATACGGGAACATATCCAAGACATAATACTTCGGTTTGGAAAAATCATAAGCATCGGTCTTAAAAGTCTTATTGTCTTGCCAATACTTACGCCATTTCTTTTCAATCAATTCATGGTTATAACTCATAATAATCCTCCCAAAAATAAAAGGCGGCAACTCTAAGGACCCAAATTAGGGCGGTACCACCTTAGTTGACATTTTGTCCACTTGAATAACCTTAATGCGGTTAAGACATCGGCTCACAAAGTGAGTTCGGTTACTGCAGTATCAGTTTTCATCAACCACTGACTTTCTACAAGCTGGCAGGTCACTTACTATTTTTGTTCACAGCCGATAAATATTTTTATCCTCTATAATATACCACAAAGCTTTGACTAATTCCACAAATAACAGTGAAATATCTTGATTAAAAATGCTTGGAAATAATGCGCAAAAGCTGTTGACTAATTTCCTGTGGGGTCTGCTTAAAACCATTATCAAGCCAGTATTTACTAATATGAAGACAGCCTGCCGTCACAAAGATACTCTCATACAGGTTCTGATCTTCAATGAAATTGTTCTTCATATATTTGGAAATGCATTTAATATAATTCACCTCAAAATCAGGATAATTGCCGCTTAACAGTACCTTATATATAAACGCATTTTCCTTAATATATTTTAAACAGTGGACGCAAACCTCATACTCATCCTTACCCTTAATAAATGATTCAACATATTCTTCATACCGCCTAATTTCTTCCTGCTTGACGCAAGCCAATAAATCATCAATCGACTTATAGTGCAGATAAAAAGTCGAACGATTGATCTGGGCTTTATTGCAGATCATTCTGACATTGATTTCGGTTATCGGTTTTTCAGCCAGATACTCAAACAGGCTCTTTTTAAGCAATAGCTCGGTGGTTCTTACTCTTTTATTTGGCAAATTATTCATTGTTTCTCTCCTTAAATAGACACTATGTCGATATGTGATGATTTCGCAAAGTATAACATAATTATCGCCTTATTGTCTATATTATAATGGTTTGGATAAAAACTATTCATTGGGAAGGAGAAAAAAGATGAATGTTAATGTAGTTACCGGTGGGGGAAGCGGTATTGGAAAAGCAATAGTTACCGCTCTTGAAAAGCAAGAAACTACCGTCATTACCGGAAGAAACCTGGATAAACTGAATAAGGTAGCTGATAGTTTAAATCAGCAGGGATATCATGTTATCGCCACTACCTGTGATGTATCATCATTGGATGATGTAAAAAAACTGGCTGAATATGCCGGCTCATTGGGTGAAGTAAAGAAAGTATTCCACTGTGCAGGGATTTCCGGTTCAATGGGCAGTCGGGAAAAAATCATCCGAACAAATGCCTGCGGAACAGTTCATATCAATAGAGAATTCTATAAAGTGATGAACGGTGGAGTTATTTGCGATGTCGCTTCGGATTCAGCTCATATGCTGCCAAGTATTTTACTGCCGAAAGATAAAACATACAATTTGATTTTGGCAGATGAGGAAAAGTTTGTGGCAGCGATGTGTAAAAAAGCCAGAATGTTCAGAAAAGAAGCAATTGATGTCAATATTGCTTATTTCATCAGCAAGAATTTCGTTCAATGGTACGTCAGAAAGTGTGCTTATAAGTATCTTGCTGAAAAGAATATTCGTGTATTCTCAATCTCTCCGGGATTTGTTAAAACGCCGATGACCGATGCTGAAGCCTCTGAAGCAACCGAAACAATGTTTTCTTATACAGGCTTGCACCGTGGTGCCGAGCCGGAAGAAATTGCCTTCTTAGCCTTAGCTTTAGCCGATGAAAGATGTGGCTACTTTGTCGGAGCAGATGTCTTAGTTGATGGTGGTGTAGTTAATAACGGTTACGGTATGTTCAATGCCAGAAAACCATACGACAAGGCCAGTCTAAAAGAAAACTGGTAATAGACAAGCTTTACATTCAAAACTTATGGTAAATAAGCCATAAGTTTTTTATTTCAAACAGCTTTCAATCTTGGTTTTGCTTACTATTTCATAATACATATCTTTTTTTCTGAAAAACAGTTTGAAAAGGTAAACAAAAACAAACAACATTAAATACAAATCATAGAACATTTTTAAAAAGCTGAAAAGATTAGCCACAATCGGTAAAACAACCAAACTAACGGTCAGAATTAAATATCGGTTATATATCGCTTTTTTATCTTTGCCGACTACTTTGATATTGCAGAATTTACGACCGATACTGCTGCCCTGTTTATTAATTGCGAAATATAAATGATAAATAATATAGAAAAGACAGAAGAAGCCCTCAAAGGTAACGATATCGACCAGTTTTGGGAAAAAGGCTGTGATTAATAACATTATCAAAGTAAAGGGTATGGAAAAAACAACCATATCAATTAAAAATGAAAGAACCAGCTGAATACTGTCCACATTTTCCGATTTAATTCTTTCATTCAGTTTATCCATTGAAGGCAATACTTTAGCTAATATAATCGCAAATAGATAACCGATCAGACCGCCCAGACTGTTGCAGATTAAATCATCGACATCAAAAGTCCGATATGGTCCCGGATAAATGCCATACAGCCCGCTTAACTGAGTCAGTTCAAAAAACAAGCTGACCGCCAAAGCCACAGCGACGCTCTTTTTAGCATCTAATTTAAAGACATACCTGCTGTAAAGGCCCAGAGGGATAAACATTACAACATTAAATACCAGCTGCAAAAAGTCAAAACTGCCTAAAAACTGTCTAATGGTCAGCTTACCCTGACTAAAAAATTCTATAAAAGGATAAAACGGTATCAGCTGCATACTGCTTAGATAACCTCCTGAAGCAACCTGGCTTTTAGCCGGCAAAGGAAGGATAACCAGAAAGTAAGCATTTAACAAATAATAAACCAGTGAATAAACCACTAAAGTATTAAACCAATGGACGTGTTTATAACGTCGATATTGATAATAGACATAAGGAAAAGTAAACAAAAATGCGACAAAGGGAAATATTAATAATCCGTATTTTATCGGCACAAGATAATTGCTTAAATCAATCATTTTTCTCACCTGTTTTCTATTGTACTACACCAATTGAAAAAACTGTATTAAGAAATAATACAGTTTTTCTAATTAATCTAATTCAGCTGCACCGGTATAAAGCTGATAGTATCTGCCTTTTTGTTGCAACAAATCATCGTGATCTCCTCTTTCGATTATTTGACCGTGTTCTAAGACAATAATCGCATTGGAATTTCTAACCGTTGATAATCTATGAGCAATGACAAATACTGTTCTTGAGGCCATTAAGCGATCCATACCTTTTTCGATAAGTTTCTCAGTATGGGTATCGATTGAGCTGGTTGCTTCATCCAAAATCAAAACCGGTGGATCACTGACTGCTGCTCTGGCAATATTAAGCAATTGTCTTTGACCCTGTGATAAATTGGTACCGTTGGCAGTCAGCATTGTGTTGTAGCCCTCCGGCAAACGGCTGATAAAGCTGTCGGCATTAGCCAGTTTGGCAGCCTCAATACATTGCTGGTCTGTCGCATTCAGATTACCATAGCGGATATTATCCAAAACAGTCCCGGTAAAGAGGTTCGTATCCTGTAAAACAACACCCAGAGAGCCACGCAAAGAAGACTTTTTAATATCTTTGATATTAATGCCATCATAAGTAATTGAACCGCTGTCAACATCATAGAAACGGTTAATCAAATTGGTAACTGTTGTCTTTCCTGCTCCGGTACTGCCGACAAAGGCAATCTTTTGACCCGGTTTAGCATACAGACTGACATTCTTTAATACCGGATGACACGGTTCGTAGCTGAAGGTAACATCATTTAATCTAATATCGCCTTTCAGTTCGGTTATCGTATCATCTTGCGGATTATACCAGCCAAACATACCGGTTCTTTCTTCAACTCTAACCAGTTCGCCCTGCTGATTTTTAGTTACATTAACCAGCTCGATCTGACCTTCGTCAATTTCATCTTCGGAATCAATCAAATTGAATACTCTTTCGGCTCCGGCAATCGCTGTCATCATCGAATTAAACTGCTGTGACAAGTTGCTGATTGGTCCGGAAATTTGTCTGGTATATAACAGAAACGAAGCCAAAGCACCTATGGTAATATTTCCGTCAATAGCCATTTTTGCGCCAACCATGGCGATAAGAGCATAGGTAAAAAACGAAAGGTTATTGTTAATCGGCATCAACATACCACCGAAAGTATTTGTCCAGACCGCAACTGAGTACATCCGATCATTGTACTTAATGAATTCATCACGACATTGCTGCTCGTGCTGGAATACCTTGACCTCTTTTAAGCCTTGGAATATTTCTTCGCTGTAACCGTTGATATCACTGACCGTCTTTTGTACTTCAATAAAGTATTTACGACCGTACTTTCCCAAAGAAATTGAAATCACACAAATGACAAATAAAGAAACAATCGCAATAGCGGCTAATTTAAGATTTTGTTTTAACATCATAACTACCACACCGATAATGGAAATGGCAGTTGAAACTACTTGTGGAAATGACTCGGAAACCAGTGGTCTGATAGTATCGACATCACTGGTATAAAAGTTCATCAATTCACCGTGAGTATGCCCGTCATAGAAACTGATCGACATATTCTGCATCTTATTAAACAGCTGCGTTCTAATATCATCCAACATGCCGGTTGATACAATACTCATCAGTTTGCGCCATACATAACTGGCAATAGTACCGGTTAAATAGATTAATGCTAACACAACCAGCATCAAAGCGAAGTTTGTCAGGTCAACATTTTCCATACCGATAAACGGCTCGACATATTTATCAATAACAGGAGTAATGAAATACGACGAAGCAACATTGGTTAAGGAAGCTATTACGATACACAGTAAAATCAAAATGGTCTGAACCTTGTACTTCAGCATATAGGAGAAGATTCGTTTAATAGTAGCCGGCATATTATTAACTTTAGATGTTCTTAGCTGGCGGAATTTCTTTTCACTCATCTTATTCACTTACTCCTTTCTGCTGGGTATAATACAAATCAGCATATACCTCATTTCTTTCAAGCAATTCTTCATGGTTTCCGACGTCCATAATTCTGCCGTCGTTCATTACCACAATTTTATCGGCATCCATTATCGAAGTAATTCTCTGAGCGATAATAATTGTTGTCATATCGGCCAGTTTTTCTTTTAAGGCACTTCTGATTCTCTTATCTGTATCGGTATCTACCGCACTGGTTGAGTCATCAAGAATGATAATCTTAGGTTTCTTCAGCAAAGCTCTGGCAATACACAAACGCTGCTTTTGACCGCCGGAAACGTTGACACCGCCCTGTCCTAAATACTGATTATAGCCATCCGGCAGTTTTCTGATAAAATCATCTGCCTGAGCGCACTTAGCGGCTTCAACAACCTCATCAAAAGAAGCATTAGGATTTCCCCAACGTAAATTCTCTAAGATAGTGCCGGAAAACAATACATTTTTCTGTAATACCATCGCTACCGAATCACGCAGATGTTCAAGCGTATACTCCTTAACATTGTGACCTGCTACTTTTACTTCCCCGACAGTAGCGTCATACAAACGGTCGATTAACTGTACCAAAGTGGTTTTACTTGAACCGGTTGAACCGATAATACCGACAGTTTCGCCTGAAGCGATTTTCAAATTAATATCACTAAGAGCCATCTTATTGGCTTTTGAATTATAGGCGAAAGAAACATTATTAAATTCAATTTCACCATTCTCAACCAATAATTCTGCCTCAGCATTTTGGTCGGTAATATCAATTTCTTCATTCAATACTTCATTAATTCTGTCTACCGATGCCTGAGCAAATAATACCTGCATCATGATATTTGATAAAGCCATCAATGAGAACAGAATCATTTTCAAATAAGAAAGATAACTCATAAATTCGCCAACCAGTAAATCACCGGTGATAATCATATTTCCGCCCAGCCAGCAGATCGCAATCATACAGCTGTATGAAATAAGATTAAAGAACGGCATATCTAATAAAACGATATTTTCGGCTCTTCTTTGGAAATTGCGGACATTTTCACTGGTTGCTTTAAACTTGAGTTTTTCATAGTTTTCTCTAACAAAAGTTTTAACAACTCGTACTGCGATAAAGTTTTCCTCGAGTTTAGCATTCATATCATCAAATTTGGTCATCAATACTCTAAAACGAGGATGAGCTACTTTCATAATCGCAAACAAACCGATTGCCAGAATCGGAATTGCAATCCAGAACACTAATGAAAGACGATGATTGATTTTGTAAATCATTATCGCACAAAACAATAATTGAAACGGTGCTCTGAAAAACTGACGGACTAAAGAAACGTACGCCATTCTTAACTCTCTCATATCTTTGGTAATTCTGGTAACAAGAGAAGGCACTTCAAACTTCTCAATGTTTTTGAACGAATATGAAGTTACTTTATCAAACATAGCCAAACGTAAATTTTTAACAAATCCGGTAGATGCTATGGCGCTGGTTCTGCCAGCTATGGCACCTGCTATCATGGCTAATGTACTTAATCCAATCATTACCAAGCCCATTTTAACGACATAATTCAAATCTGCCCCATCGGCTCCTTTTATTCCAATATCAATAATTTTAGACATAACAAAGGGAATTAAAACATCAAATATACATTCTAAAATCATTAATATTGGAGTAATGATTGCTTCTTTTTTGTATTTGCCTGTAAATCTAAAAATTAAACTAAGCATCTTTACTCTCCCTTCTTTTTGCGCTTGACACAACCATTATTGTACTACCAAACGAAGTTCAAATCAATTAACTAGTTAACTATGTTTTCAAGAAGATGCAATTCACGTTAAACAGCGCTGCAACTCAATTAGAATACTACCAAAGAAAAACAAGACAAGTAGCTTGACTTTCTACTTGTCTTGTTAAAGAAATTTCCGGTTACTTTGATGTATCTCCGTAATCTGGTTTTTCATACTTTTGATAGGTAAACTCTGTTTCTTGACCTACAAAATCTTCTTCATATATATCAGCAAAGTCTTCACCAAATTCAAAAAGTGTGCATTCAAAAGGATTTAGTATTGCTCTTCGATAACCTTCTTTTATATTGATGACGTACGTTACACCACTTATTTTATCTACTTCACCATTTTCATCCACATTATAAATATAGCACAATACTGCGATATCCTTTTTTACACAAAATCTATCACCATAACATTTCTCTGTTAATACTTGATAACTGTAATCACTTAGATTGAATTTGATTAATTTATCACCATCAACAAAATATTTATAGTTCTTATCATTTTGCGTATCATATACACAAAAGTTTATCTTTCCACTTCCTTTGTAGATACTTTCACACTCCGTAAAATCATCTGACAATTTGAATATTTCATGATTGCAAGCAAATAGATTCAAATCTACTTCAACATCTTCTACCGGCTGAGTTGATAATTGATATACTATATCCGCATGATTATCCTTAACATATAAATATCCATCCTGGTAATCTGCTGGCCCAAAATGATCATCAAAGTATTTTCCACCCATAGACCTGAATGGATCACCTTCTATATACATAAACAAAGAGTATTGGTTTCTTTTAGATTGCCATTTTGCAGCTTCTTCCTCGGACATTTTCCAATTATCCAAATACTTCATTTCCTTATGAATAAATATACTTTCATCATCCTGCTTTGTTGCACAACCTGATAACAAAATTAGTATTGTTATCATTAACAGAATTGTCTTTTTCATATAAACTCCTTTCAATTAACAAATAAAACTAATTATGTCGAATAAACTTGTGATGAAATGATTTACCATATCTTTTCTAAATAAAGAATAGCATATACTAATATATATTGTCTATGAAAACAGTAAGTTTTTTTATTAGAAGTTCATATAAATATAAGAAAAAATATCAAACAAAAACTATTTCTTTTTGATCTGATACTCTTTCAATTTTTTATTTAAAACATTGTATTTAGGACAATACTTGTAAAGTTGTTGATAAAACTCTTTTTGATGGTTTTGATAAGTAAAATGGGTATATTCATGACATACAATAGCGTCTATCAATTCTATCGGCAAGCATAATGTATACATACTTAAAATAATCAAATTCTTATTAGGATAACAACAGCCCCATTTTCCCCGGTAGAATTTGAAATCATCATAAAATGAAAAGTGATGTTTTTGCTTAATTGCCTGAACTATCTCATCCAGTCGGTTATAAAGATAACGCTGATAAACACTTTTTAACTGCTTTTCAGTGGTTGCGGAAACAACAATTTTATCATCTATTATTTCGACACTGTTATCTGAGGCAATTTGTAAAGACAAATGGTAATTATGATCTAAAAGCGTAATGATATTGCCATCAACCATTTCCAATGAAATATAGTGATAGTTTTTTTCCAGCCGGTTGTTAATCCAAGTAGTATGGCGATTAACGAAACTATCAATCTCGCTTTCGCTAACCCAATTTGGAGCATAGACCAAAACTTTTCCGTTTTCTACTTTAAGAAGCATCTTATTTTTTTGATGTCGAACAATTGAGTAATTATTGAGCATATTTCTCCCACTGTTCCATTAAGCGATTAACTTCATTTACCGCTTCGTCAATTTCCTCATTGAGCTGATTCATTTTTTGATAATCATGGTAATAATTCTCATCATATCTCAACTCTCTTAATTGATTGAGCTTTTCTTCGGCTTTTTGAATTTGTTTCTCCAAGGTGTCGGCCTTTTTGCGATTTTCTCTTTCCGTCTTGGAATCCAACTTTAGCTCAGTCTGTTTTGGTTCTTTGGCAAGCTCAGTAACGGCATTATTTTGTTTTTCAATAAATTCCTGATAGTTTAGCTGATAGAATTTTGTTTTATCTCCATCAACATATAATACTTTATTGGCAATTTCTTTGATAAAGTAACGGTCATGGGAAACAAAGATAACCGTTCCGTCATATTGTCTAATGGCCTGCTCCAAAGCCTCTTTCCCCTTAATATCCAGATGGTTGGTTGGTTCGTCCAGTATTAACAGGTTAGCCTTTGAAAGAATCATCTTACATAAAGACAGTCGTACCTTTTCACCACCGCTTAAAACATCACAGCTTTTGAAAACATCATCTGCACTGAAAAGGAAATTACCCAGTATTTTTCTTATTTGACTATGATCATATTGAGGATACATATCCCAAAGTTCGTCTAAAACAGTTTTAGGTGAATCAACTTGAGCTAAACTTTGGTCAAAATAAGCGACATCAATTTGATGACCGTAAACAAAATCACCGCTGATTGGACTTACCTGACCCATAATTGTCTTTAAAAATGTTGATTTACCCAAACCGTTAGGACCTATGACTGCCAAATGATCCCCACTTAACAACTGCAGTGAAATGGTGCATAACGGTTTGTCATAGCCGATGGTTAAATCTTCCACCGTCAAAACAGTATTACCACCCTTTATTTCTTTCTGAAACTTCAGGTTCATCTGCCTTTTATCTTCTTTCGGCTTTTCGATTCTTTCCATTTTTTCAAGATATTTGATCTTGCTTTGGGCAAAAGCAGCCTTGTTTTTCTTATAGCGGAATTTCTCGATTAATTCCTCCAGCCTTTTTATTTCCAGCTGCTGATTACGGTAAGCGATTTCCCTTCTTTTAATATCCTGTTTCTTTTCTTCAAGATAGTGGCTGTAATTACCGCTGTATCTGTATAAGTGTTTAAATTCAAACTCGTAAACCACAGATACTATCTTATCCATAAACATTCGATCGTGAGAAACGATGATAATCGCCTTAGGATACTTGACCAAATATGATTCCAACCATTCGATGGTTTGCAAGTCCAAGTGGTTGGTCGGTTCATCAAGCAGTAAGATATCCGGTTTTTCCAGCAATAAAGAAATGAAAGCCAAACGGGTCTTCTGACCGCCGGAAAAACTCGCAATCGGTCTACCTAAATCAGCATTGGTAAAACCGAATTTGGTAAATAAGATCATTTGCTGCTGATTGTAGTTATAGCCGTCATGCACTTCAAATTCCTGCTGCAAATAGGCATACTGCTGGAGCAGTTTTTCGGAATAATCCGTCTCCAGCTGTTTTGCGACTGCTTCCATTTTGTTTTTAATCTCAATGACATGCTGATAAAGCTGGTCAAAACACTCTTTAACCGTCAAAGATTCATCTTTAAAGGCCTTTTGCGATAACATAGCAATACTGACCTGATTATTTATTATTAATTGGCCTTCATCAAGGCTTTCCTGTTGGGTCAAAATCTTTAATAGTGTTGTTTTACCGCAGCCGTTTCTACCCACAATGGCGATTTTTTCCGTACCCTTTACCTCAAAATCGACATTCTCAAACAGAGTTTCACCCGAAAACTCTTTTTTTCCATTATTTATTTTTAAAAGCATATTACCTCTCTATTTAATATTTAAGTAACTGCAGATACCGCTGACGATTGAGGAAACAATGGCACTTTTCTGATTTAAAAAGTTTTCGACATCTGCAGCTTCGTTGATATTGGTTAATACAAGATCAACTGCGTTCATAGCGTAACGATTATTATAAGCAAAAGTCATATTCTTTTGCGAATTTTCCGAATAAGTTGCGGCCGCAAGCAGTTTACCGCCTGCTTCCCTAATTTCAAATTGAGCGTCATTAGTGCCGTCTTCAGTCAAATAGCTCGACATTAAATACTGATCGCTGTCATAAAGCTGACAGTCACTCATTAGCCCGGCAAAAATCTCACCTGCTAATTGAGCAGATGATTTGGAAGAATAGATTACAGCCTTATCACCGTATTCATCCATATCCAAATGAATAAACAGTTTAGCTTTACTGTCATAAGCTTTATTTAAAACTCCCGCATTGCCATAAAAAGCGATATCCTGATCGTGAGCATCCTTAATCAATAATACTTTTAAACCCTTGCTTTCAAGTTGAGCTTTGATATCCAAAGCCAGGGCATATAACTGTTCTGACTCAATGATGCCGTTAGCTTCCACGCCGGTTAAAGACACCCCTTCATATACCAGAGCCGGAGCCGTTGAAATAGCGATATCATATTGATCTATTTGATCGGCAGCAACAGTAGTAACCTTGATATATAGATAATTGTTGTCCAAAACCGAAACGGTTTCCTTCTTCTTTTCGTAATCAAAGAGGGTTTTGTCTGCTATTAACTCAATTCTCTTTAGCTGACCGTCTCTTCTGACTGTATAAAACACATTATCATAAGCTAAGACCGAAGTATAATACAATCTTGCCAGCTGTTCACCATTTTGTAAATAAACGCTGTAAAAACCGTCACTTAGCTCGTCTAATCTGATTTGATTATCTATCTCTGCGCTCAAATCAGAAAAAGTTACGGTATTCTTGTCGTTAAGTAAATCTTTTAAGACCACTGTCTTACCGGCTAAAGTATCAGTTTTAGCTATTGATAAAGAATACTGCGAAAAATATAAATCTAATGATTCACCATAAAAGCCATAATCTTTCACCTCAATAGGATTGCTTCTTTCCTCGTTATTAATAATCTGTAAGGTTTTATTGCCTGAAAAGTCGCCTATCTGATATATTTCAATATCACCGCTTGTTTTTGAAAATAAACTAACCAGCAATGAAATAATCAAATATAAAAACAACAGTAAGCATAATGCTGCCAAAATAACATTTTTCCACTTAATCTTGTACTTTTTCTTCATAAACAATACTCCTTACCATATTACATTATACATTGTTTTTTTCCCTTTATTCATTAATTTTTGGCGGAAAAAGCTGAAAAAAGACCATAAAAGCTAATTTTATGGTCTTAATAATTTAGAATTGTAAATTTCTTGGTGTTCTTGGATAAGACAAGACATCTCTGATATTTTCCATAGAAGTAATGTACATTAACAGTCTTTCAAATCCCACTCCAAAGCCGGCATGCTGGCAACAACCGTATTTGCGCAAATCCAAATACCATTGTAATGAAGAAACCGGTACACCCATTTCATTCATACGTTGCAGTAAGACATCATAACGTTCTTCTCTTTGCGAACCGCCGCATAATTCACCGACAACCGGCATTAACAAGTCGGTAGCAGCAACCGTCTTATTATCATCATTTAAGCGCATATAGAAGGCCTTGCTTTCTTTCGGGTAGTTCATAACAAATACCGGGCCGTATTTTTCCGTTAAATACTTTTCGTGTTCCGTTTGAATATCCATACCCCAGAAGACTTTGTTTTCAAACTGCTGTTCAACTTCTTTCAGTTGCGCCAAAGCATCAGCATAACTGATACGGGCAAAAGAACTGTCTAAGACTTTCTTTAATCTGTCAATCAAAGTATGGTCTTTATCGATAAAGTTGTTAAAGAATTCCATTTCTTCAGAGCAGTTATCAAAAACGGACTGAATACAGTATTTAATCATATCCTCCATCAGATTCATATCATCTTCCAAATCAGCAAAGGCGATTTCCGGCTCACACATCCAGAACTCGTTGGCATGTTTTTTGGTGTTTGAATTTTCGGCTCTGAAGGTCGGTCCAAAAGTATAAACATCTCTGAAAGCCATAGCATAAGCCTCAACATGTAACTGACCGCTTACAGTGAGCGATGCTCTTTTGCCGAAGAAATCCTCATCATATTTATCATCTTTTCTGGTGGTTACAGTAAATACTTCCCCGGCTCCCTCGGCATCGTTACCGGTGATAATCGGTGTTTGCACATAGACAAAGCCCTGATTCTGGAAGAATTCATGAAGTGCCATTGCCAAAGAGCTTCTGACTCTGAAAACAGCCGAGAAAGTGTTGGTTCTGACTCTTAAATGGGCTAATTCACGCAGATATTCCAAAGAATGGCGTTTCTTTTGTAACGGATAATCACTGCTGCAGTCAGCTTCGATGGTTGCTTCGGTAAGCTCAATTTCAAAAGGCTGCTTGTTTTGCGGTGTCAGTTTAAACTTGCCGATCACGGTTAAAGCCGTACCGGTTAAGCATTTGCTGATCTCAGTAAAGTTAGCCAATTGTCCGGTATATACTAATTGGCAATTCTTAAAAAATGTTCCGTCATTCAGTTCAATAAAACCGATTGAACCGTTAAAACGGTTCGTTCTTATCCAACCCTGTAATTGGACATATTGTAATGAATCCATCTCTAGGATATTATTCGTTTTAATCAGGTCATATAATTCTCTGATAGTCATAAATTCAAACATATTTATCTCTCCTTCTCTAAATAAAAAACGCTCACTATTGTAAGGAGCGTAAATAACCGCGGTGCCATCCTTTTTGGGTCTCTGTAAGTTAACGCCTATCTACGGAATCGTCTACTATATTTCTCCGATTCAGCTAATAAAGTGTTCTCTTTTAACAATACTAATTTGAGCTTCTCAGCAAACTGCTCTTCTCTGTAAAACTTTTTTGTTAAAGCTTCTTTATATAATCGCTATTGAAATTTCTTTAATGTATTGGTTTCAAATACTAACTCCTGGATATTGCTGACAATATCAACAGTTTTAATTAACATTCCCTTAGGAACCTGAATGTGGGTATGGGTAAAATCAATTAGACCGATTACCCCGCATTGATGCAATCTTTCAACTACCTCTTGGGCGTCTCCGCTGATTGCGATAATGGCGATGCGACAATCTTTGGGAATTCTTTGTTCCAATTGAGCAACATCGTATACCGGGATACCTTTAACGGTTTTACCGATTAATTCTTTTTTGGTTTCAAAAGCCATGACAATCTCTCCAACCACATAATTCCAGCGGTTGTAGTTCAGCAAAGCCTGTCCTAAATTGCCAACACCAATCAAAACGATTTTTTCATCAAATCCCGTACCTAATACTTCATTGAAGATTTCAATCAGATTATTGACATCATAACCATATCCCTGCTTGCCTAAACAACCGATAAAAGATAAATCTCTTCTGATGGTTGTCGCTGCAATATTAACTAACTCTGCCAAATCGGAAGACATTACCCGTTCAACATTGTTAGAGGCTAATTTTCTCAAAGCTTTTAAATAAATAGGATACCTCTGCATCGTTGCTTTTGGTACTACTTTTCCTTCTTGCACATTAATCACCTATTTATATATATAACACAAATTTGTTAAAAAAAGCAATAAATTAACATAATGTTAATATTTTTTCTTCGTATCGGATTAACTGTGTGGTAAGATATCACCATGAAATGGAAGGATTTAAGAATTAGCAGCTTTACCACCGGCTGGTGGCTGTATGTTTTTGTGCAGTTGTTAGCGATTATCGCCATCAAAATTGCGGTGATAAAAGCACGGCGGTTTTTAATTTTGTTTTCCTTATTTACCCTGATTTATCTTCTGGTCTATAAGTATCTTTTGGTTACCACTTCCAATGGCCGGTTAGTTTTCGCTAATGAATTGCCGCTGTATTTATGCAATCTGAATATCATTTACGGTTTATTGGGGACTATTTTCGATAATCAGGTTTTATTGGGCTTTTGTTACAGTATCGGTTTGACCGGAGCGATTTTAGCTTTGGTCATGCCGGAAAAATACTTTATCGATATCCCGTTTTTCTCCTTGAGGGCTTTTGGCTTTTACGGATATCACAGTTTACTGGTTATCTTTGATATGTCTTTGGTAACAACCGGCTATTTTATACCGCAGTATCATTTGGTATACAACATTATGCTTTTGGCCTGTTTCAGTCTGATTGCGGTGCATATAGTCAATGTTATCTTCTCCAAAACCATTCATCCGCTGGCCAATTATTCTTTTACCATGTATCCGATTAACCCCATACTGGAAAAAATGTATCAGATTATTCCGGTAAAATGTTTGTATTTGTTTCCGTTAATCCCGGTATTTGCGGTCATCTATCTTTTATTAACATTTTTGATCATTTAAAAAGTATGTTTTAATCCAAACATACTTTTTTATTTCTATTCGACCGTCACTGATTTTGCCAGATTTCTCGGCTTATCAGGATCAATACCCTTACTTACCGAAACATAGTAGGCTAATAACTGAAGCGGAACGACCGCCAATGACGGAGCAAAATTTTCTTCGATTTTCGGAATATAAACCGTAAAGTCACTGGTATCTTCAATCTGATAATTGCCGTAAGTGGTTAAACCCATCAGATAAGCACCTCTGGTTTTACATTCAACCATGTTTGACATGGTTTTTTTATATAGTTGAGTTTGAGTCAAAATCCCGATTACCAAAGTATTGTCTTCAATTAACGAAATCGTACCGTGTTTTAACTCTCCGGCAGCATAGGCTTCGGAGTGGATATAACTTGTTTCCTTAAACTTCAAACTGCCTTCAAGAGAAATACCGTAATCAATTCCTCGACCGATAAAGAAAGCATCCTTGGCATTGCAGAATTTTGACGCAAACCATTGAATACGCTCTTTATTTTCCAAGATTTTTTCAATCTTTTGGGGAATTGACAATAACTCATCGACATAATAATGATATTGTTGCTCATCTATTACCGCTTTTTCCTTTGCCAGAGCAACTGCTAAAGTATAAATGCTGGCTAATTGGGCTGAGTAGGCTTTGGTGGTCGCCACAGCAATTTCCGGACCGGCTAAGGTATATAAGACATCATCAGCTTCTCTGGCTATTGAGCTGCCCACAACATTGACAATTGCCAATGTATGACAGCCGGACTGCTTAGCCAATCTTAATGCCGCTAATGAGTCAGCAGTTTCACCGGACTGAGAGATGATGATGACCAGATCATTTTTCTTAATCAGCGGATTGCGGTATCTGAATTCGCTGGCTAGTTCGACTCTTACTTCAATTTTGGCGATATTTTCAATGACATACTGACCAACCATCCCGACATGCCAAGCCGAACCGCAGGCCACGATAGTTATTTTATCCAATTGTTTCAAATAGGAAGGATTTAAAGTGATTTTTTCATTTAAGATGATTTCGCCATCTTTAATAACACTATTTAAGGTATCTCTAACCGCCTTTGGCTGTTCGCAGATTTCCTTCATCATAAAATGTTCATAGCCTGATTTTTCAGCGGTTTGGGCATCCCAATCAATTTGAACAAGCTCTTTTTCGATTTCTTTTCCATCAATATTATAGAAGTGAACCTGGCCTTTGGTTATTTTAGCTAATTCCATATTATCAAGATAATAAACCTGATTGGTATATTTTAAAATGGCTGGAACATCGGAAGCGATAAAAGATTCATTAGCTTTCAGCCCGACAATAATCGGACTGTCTTTTCTGGCAACATAGATTTCTTCAGGATAATCTGAGAACATTACTTCCAATGCGTATGAGCCTTTTACTCTTACCATGGCACTTGATATCGCATTTAAAGGATCGTGATTGTTATTATTATAGTAATAATCAATCAGTTTTATTAAAATCTCAGTGTCGGTTTGACTGTAAAACTGATAACCGCAACTCACCAATTTTTCTTTTATTTCCAGATAATTTTCAATAATGCCGTTATGTACTCCGATAACCGGCGAATCATTGTTGTAACTGATATCCGCTAAATTGGAGCTGACATGAGGATGAGCATTGATCTGCGATGGCTCACCATGGGTAGCCCATCTGGTATGACCGATACCGCAGGTTCCTTTTAGCGCTTTGCCGCAATCGGTCTTGTCAATCAAATTCTGCAGTCTTCCTTTAGCTTTGACTACTTCCGTATGACCTTTTTCATTCAAAATCGCAATTCCGGCTGAATCATAGCCACGATACTCTAATCGGCTGAGCCCTTCAAGAATGATTGATGCTGCCTGTAAATTACCAGTATAGCCGACAATTCCACACATATTATCTCTTCCTTTCCCTCTTAATTGCCCAAATCAATTGATGCCATGGCGCTTGTCGAGTAATCACTTCTGATTCCCTTTAAATAAGCCACATAGCCGCTTGCTCCTATCATTGCTGCATTATCGGTGCAGCAAGATAATGGAGGAATAATGTAAGAAACAGTCGGATAATCCTTTTTCATTTTATCCTGCACTATTTCCCTTAGTCTGCTGTTAGCCGCAACTCCGCCGGCTAACACAAATTGTTTAACCTCATATAATCTTAAAGCATAATCGACCCGATCCCACAGGGCTGATAAAGCCGTTTCCTGGAAAGAGGCGCACATATCGTTAATGTTAACCTGCTGACCGCTTTTTTCAATTCGATTAATACTTTGCATGATTGCACTTTTTAAACCGCTGAACGAAAAATCCAAGGGATTATCGACTCTCGGTTTAGGCAGCTTGTAGATAGGCTGACCACTTTTGGCCAATTTGTCGATTTTCGGTCCGCCCGGATAAGGTAAATTCAGCAGTCGACCGACCTTATCATAACTTTCTCCGATAGCATCGTCTAAAGTTGAACCGATGACCTTAAAGTCGTAATCTTCTTTCATATATACCAGCTCTGTATGACCGCCTGATACCACTAAAGCTAAAAGCGGAAACTGTAATTTATCCACAAAAGCATTAGCATAGATATGACCGCTTAAATGATGAACCCCAACTAAAGGCTTCTGATATGACCAAGCTAAGGTTTTAGCTGCCAAAACTCCTACATGAAGGGAACCGATTAAACCCGGACCCTTTGTAAAGGCGATAGCATCAACATCATCAACCGTCATATTAGCCTGCTTTAAAGTTTCTTTAATGATAATGGAAATATTTTCCACATGAATTCTGCTGGCTATTTCCGGAACAACCCCGCCATATAAAGTATGGACATCAATCTGCGTTGCGACCTGGCTGGCAAGTATTTCATTACCGTTTTTAACTATGGCACAGGCCGTTTCATCACAGCTTGATTCTATTGCCAAAATAATTACATCTTTCATATTTAGATTCCTTTCATTAAGAATAAGCCGTCTTCAAAGCCATCCTTGGTTTGATAATAAGCCGGTTTGATATTGACAAAGATAAATCCGCAAGACTGATACAGATTTTTGGCTCTTTCATTTGAAACTCTGACTTCAAGCGAAATAGTTTCACAACCGTTTTCGATTGCCAGATTTTGTAAGTAATCCATCATCTTTTTACCGATGTGCTTGCCCTGATATATGGGGTCAACCGCAATCGTAGCGATCTCGGCTCTTTCAAAGATGATCCACAAATCAAAATAACCCACAATCTTATCATCCTGAAGATAAACATAGAGATTTGAATAAGGATTTTCATTGAGTTCGTAAAGATACTGTTGATAATTCCAATTGCTGTAGAAGCATTGCTCTTCAATCTCCAATACCCTATCCAAGTCATTTTCTGTCATTTTTCTAATCATTGATTGAGATACTCCTGATTGCTTTTTAAATATACCGGTGTCAGTAAATCGATATTTTCGACTTTAACCCATTTATCCTTCAACTGCAAAAAATTATCTACCACACCCTGATAATTATCTTCCAAACCAAACAGATGTAAATCACCGACCAGATTACAGCCGCAGTCAAGCATTTCCTTAATCTGCTGATTTGGTTTAATGCAATCGGCAATCAGAGGCTGACCATCACAATATCTGGCCAGATAGCAGCGATTGGCTCTGGCATCAAGTAAAACCAGACTGTCTTTTTTGCCGGCATAAAGCAGCAAGGTAGATAAGGTGTAGACTTCCTTGTGACAGATAGAGCCCAACACTTTCGCAAAAGTCATCGCGATACGAACGCCTGTATAAGAGCCCGGGCCACAGGTTATCACCAGCTTTTCGATATCGTTAACAGTCAAATGATGTTTGGTTAATAAATTGTCGACCTCGCTGATCAAAGATTCCGACTGTTTTTTCAAACAGGGTTGCATATAATAGTCAACTACTTTTTCCTCGTCCATCAAAACGATTGTCAGAAACAGATGGGCTGTATCTAAAGCTAATGTGTACATAATTGTCTTACAATCCTTTCATATTTTTCGCCGTAACCGGTAAAAATCAATTGGCGACTGTCGTTATCCAGAATATTGATTTCGACATTTAACAGTTCATCGGGCAGTAATTGTTTAATGAAATTGCTCCATTCAATAACGCATATCCCATCAGAATCAATATATTCGTCAAAGCCTAAATCCTGTTCAATTCCCTCTAAGCGATAAGCATCGATATGATATAGGGGTAAATCACCGTTATAGATTTTTAACAAATTAAAAGTCGGTGAGGTGACATTCTTTTTAATATTCAAACCGCAAGCTAAGCCTTGGGTAAAAGTAGTTTTCCCCGCTCCCAGCTGTCCAGATAAAGTAATCAGACTGCCGGCAGAAACCAGCTTAGCTAAAGAAGCAGCTACAGCCTTGGTTTCAGCAGCAGTTTCAGTAATAATCTCTCTTTTTTCCATATAATCACCTTTGTTATTATACAACAAAGAAAAACAGATTAGTTATTATTATTGTAGTCAAAAACAACTACTTCATTCTCTAATTCATCACTGTATTCCAAAACATTGCCGGTTAAATACAAAACTTTTTCAAAATGAGCGGTAAACTTTTCAACCGGTTGTAACAGGTCATAATCCCTGCCGTTATCATAATAATGCATCGGAATAATTACTCGCGGTTGGATTTGCTGGACAAGGGAAAAAGCCTGACTGCTGTCAATTGTATAATAACCGCCAACCGGAATCATTAAGACATGACAGTTTTTGATTTTCTCAATCTGCTGCGAAGTTAACATACAGCCTAAATCTCCTAAGTGAACAACCTGATAATAGTCGCATACTGTCAGAATGTGAATAAGGTTATTCCCTCTTAACTTGCCGTTTTTATTATCATGATAGCTGTCGATTGTATCAACTTTAAAAGGACTGTCGTATTTTGATTCGACTAATTCAACATTTTCAACTCCGCAATGGTCCTTGTGCATGTGCGAACATAATACCAGATTGGCTTGTAAACGCAAATTGTCATAACCGGCTACTGAGCCGTCAACATAAGGGTCGATAACAACACTTTGTGATTCGACCTGAATTTGAAAACAAGAATGTCCATACCATTTAATTAGCATTTTTTTATTCCTCCCATCTTACTAAAACATTTTCATCAACTAAAGAACTGTCAAAACGATAATGGCCGCTAATCTGCGGATTTCGTTTTAGATAGTCCTCTTCTCTGACCGGCTGACCGCCGTTATGAATGATATAACATATGCCATCGGAATTTCTGATATCCGATACTATTCCAATGTGATCATTGCCATTAAAGATAACGATATCACCCGGTTGAAACTGGTCGATCTGACTGATATCATTGGTCAAAACAATCGCATATTTTTCAAAGAATATTCTTAAATTACCGACTCGACGAAAATCAATATTCTTATCCTGAACATCAATATAGATGTAATCGTCTCTTCTTAATGAGACATCATTATCAACCATATCCCTTAAATTATAACCCGCATTTTTAAAAGCCCGCCAGATAACATCGGTGCAAACCCCTACATCATCACTTGGAAAACCGCCATCTACATAACTGCCGTCGTAACGAGGTTTGTTTTGTGCATCTAATTTGGCTCCAAAAAGAAAATCGGTATAATCATCTATTCCATTGTTATTATAGTCAACCGGACTATAAATCGTTTCAATTGAAAAATCACTGTTATAATAGTGCTTGGCAACTAAAAGATTGTAATAATCGGCAACAATTAAACCGGCTAATACAAGAAGTAAAACGGTTACCGCCAATAATCTTTTAACAGTTTTTTTCATTTTTTCACCTCTGAAACCATTCTATCACAGATTGTGCTAGAATAAATAAAAAAGAGGTTAAGCGTATGTTACTAAAAAAAATCAGTGAACACATTTATTATCTGCCTTTGCAAGAGCAAACCGACCGTCCCAACCTTTATTATATAAAGGGTCGGGATTATTCTGTTGCGATTGATGCCGGAAACAGTAAAAACCACATTGACTTGTTCTACGACGAGTTAGTTAAGGCGGATTTAGAGCTGCCAAAATATACCATCATCACTCATTGGCATTGGGATCACACCTTTGGATTAAAGTGGGTGGCAAATGAAAGCATTTCCTCACAGCTAACCTATCAAAAGCTGCAGGAAGTGGCTTTATGGAAGTGGGATATCGCTTCAATGCGCCAAAGGGAAAAGGACGGTCTGGATATTCCGTTTTGTAACGACCACATCTTAGTTGAATATGCCAATTTAGATGACATTGAGTTGGCTATGCCAAGTAAAACCATTAATTCGCTTACAACTCTTGATTTAGGCGATGATACTATCACCATTATTCCTCAAGTCAGCCCGCATTGCGATGACGGTTTGTTTATCTTAGATTTGAGAGATAAATGCCTGTTTGTCGGTGATGCTGACGGCGGTGATTTCTATCACAACGATCAGAAATACGACCGTCAGAAACTCAAAAATCTAATAGCTTTCTATAAGCATTTAGATTATGACATTCATTGTTTCTCGCATAGTGAAGTGCAAAGCAAGGCTGAAGCTTTAGATTATCTTCAAAGCATTTTAAACGATAACCAACTGGTTACTGATTAGCAGTATCTTTAACAAGCTACTGCTTTTTCTTAGCACAGATTTGATTTTACAAATAATTTGAAAAACATCAAGGTAAAGAAAAACCACATTTCTGTGGTTTTGATGTTTCTTATTTAAGCGGTTCAAAGTCACTGGCCGGATGCTTGCAGATCGGGCAAATATAGTCTTCAGGCAGATTTTCTCCCTCGTAAATGTAACCGCAGACTTTACAAACATAACCTTTCGGTTTTTCTTCAGACTGAACCAATTGGAAATCACTGGCCGGATGTTTACATAACGGACAAACAAAATCATCCGGTAGGTTTTCACCCTCATAAACATAACCGCAAACCTTGCAGACATAACTGTTTTTCTTAACCTGAGGTTTTGGTTTGACATTATTCTGATAGTAATTATAAGTCATTGTTTCAACCGCTGTCAGTCTGGCTGATTGAACAACTTCACAAATAAACATCATATGAGTCGATAATTCAATTGTATCGATTACCTGACAACTGATTAAACTGTTGGAATATTTGGTTAGATACAACAAACCGTTATTACTTCTGTCGACATCCTCAAAACCGGCGAATTTATCAACATCCTTGCCTGATTGGAAACCGAAGCGTTTAAACACTTCAAACGGTGCGCTTTGTTCCAGCGGTGAAATGTTCAGTTTTTTGGTCTGCTTAATGACTTCGCAAGAATAGTTCATCTTGTTAATTGTGACAGCTACCACACAAGGGGTACTAGTCAATTGAGTTACTGTATTAACAATTAAACCGTTATCCTTAACAGTATCATTACAAGTTACAACATATAAGCCATAGCCGATATTGTATAAAGCTTTAGAATCAACTTCATTAGTTAAATTATTCATTTTTTTGCACTTCCTCTCACAAGATAATAATAGCTCATTTTTCAAAGATTAACAATTTATAAGTTTAAAGAAATTACCGTTGTTTTTAACAGTAAATACTTATTCATCCTTTATTTCATAAACCTTAATATAGCCTTTGGTTCTGATTGCTTTGATTGTTAAGGTATACTTACCCGGCTGACAGGCAACGGAAAAATAGCCACTGTTGACTTTATTGCCCTGATAAACTGTTTCGCCTTCCTCATTAACCAAGTACAAATCAAATTTGCCATTAGTTAATTGAAAATCAAACTGCAGATAACCGTCCTGAGAAAAATTAAATTCAACTTCATCACTGCCGGTAAAGATTGAGAACTCGTTTGTATAACTATTACCGGTTTTTCTGAGTTCACCGATGTATTTTTCGGCCGGCGAATAAATATAAAACGCCCAAATTACCATAAAGATTGCTAATAAACCAAGATATTTTTTCATCTTTTCCCCCTCTTATCCAGCTATTGTCATCAATAGCGTTCCTATTACCATTAATATTAAACCGATAAGAGCTTTTCGAGATAATTTTTCCTTAAAGAAAACTGCCGAAAAGATTACAACTACCACAATTGACAGCTTGTCGATTGGAACAACGATACTGACTATTCCCTTGCTGATCGCATAATAGTAACATAACCAGCTCATACCGGTAGCTATTGCCGATAAAATCAAAAAAACCATTTCCTTTTTATCAATATTTTTAGCTAAACTGTTTTTCTTTTTCAGAAAGACGATTAACCAGGACATAATCAATACCACTATTGTTCTGATAGCGGTAGCTAATGTCGAATCGACATTTACAATTCCGATTTTAGCTAAAATTGAAGTAAGTGAAGCAAAGATAGCCGACAGAAAGCCATAAATCATCCAGCTATTGGAATCAGTCAGCTGATCTTCAGCCTTCTTTTCAATCATTAAGTAGATACCTAAGCCGATTAAAGCGGTCGAAAACAGCTTAATAATCAGATTATTTCGTTCGTTAAACAAAACAATGGCTAAAAGAATCGTGATGATCGTACTGGATTTATCTAAAGCAACAACCTTATTGACATTGCCTAATGAAAGTCCCTTATAAAAACAAATCCAACTGGCTCCGGTAGCTAAACCGGAAAGCACGATAAATAATAAAGAACGGCTGTCAATTGTACTTATCGTTGAAAAACTGCCCTTGACAAAGACCATCAGCCAGGCAAAAATCAGCACAAATCCGGTTCTAATTGCCGTTGCGACATCCGAATCGGTTTGTTTAATACCGCATTTGGCCAAAACTGAGGTTGCCCCGGCAAACAAGGCCGACAAAATTGCCATTACCATCCACATGGATAAACGCCCCCTTTGTACAGTCTTATTATAATACAAAAACCCTATGCAGTAGCATTAGCTTACTGTTTTTAAGCAATAAAGAATTTCATGTATTTTACAATCCCATTATGCCTTAAAAAAATAATGAACAGCATCCTGCTATTCATTACTTTTTTCTAATATTTGCTTGCCAGTAAGCTTTCGGCTTCCTGTCTGGTTATTTCGTTATTATTGCATCGAGCCATTATCTCAACATCCTTATCTCTCAGTTTATAGAAGAACAACAGAACAATAACGCAGAATAATGCCCCAATGGCAGGCAACAGATTATAGACAGTCCATATTCCCTTAACAACCGATGCTGATTGCACGGCAGTTTCCTCTAAGGTTGAATCGTAGTGAAATAATCCAAGAGCAAATAAGGCAACGGAACCGATTATCGCATTTTTCAATTTAGCCACAAAGGTCTGTAAAGAGAAAGAAATTCCAACTGCTCTGGTAGAGCTTTTGTAAGTACCGTATTCAACGCTGTCCGCAATCAACATATAACTCAAAATCATAAAGAACGAAACACCGATACCCTTTAACATCATAAAGACAATCAGCAAGCCCACGCTGCTATAACCGCAAACCAGCAATAAGATACTGCCGACAAATGAACAAATCATTCCAAACAGGATAAGAGTTCTCTTATCGAATTTTCGGTTCAGTTTCGGGACAAACAGACTCATTAAGAAGGTTGGAAGCATGGTTATCAATGTGATAATGCTGGCAACTGCCTCATTACCGAAACAGTTTCGAGCCATTACCAAAGATAAGGTCGCTTCAATCGAAGTTGCTCCCTGCACAAAGATCAGCAACAATGATAATGTTAAGTATTTATTGGTCTTAACGTAAGTGAACATTTCTTTGAAAGTATATGACTTATCTTGATTTACTTCGGTATTTCTTTCTTTACCGGCAAATAAGAATGGAACCATAAATACTAAGCCGAAAATAACAAAGATGACCGCACCCAATAACCAACCGGTCAACGGTCTGATTGTCGGAATTAATACAGTAGCTAAAATTGCTCCCAAGATACCGCAAAATCTATTTGATGAAATTAATGAAGTTCTTTCTTTAATATTGGTAGTCAATGCGGTCGGCATAGCGTACATTGGAGCATCAAGCATTGTATAAGCCAAATCCATCAAAATGTAGCCGACGATAAACCAGGCAATTTTTACCGACGGATTGGCAAGGCTGGCCGGGATTGAATACATCAAGATAACCGCAATACCGATTAGTGCGGTACCGATTTTAACCCAAGGCAAAAACTTTTCTTTGTTTTTGAATTTGGTTTTGTCGACGATAAAACCAAACAGGGTATCATTGATCGCATCCCAAATTTTCGGACCGAGCAATATTGCCGAAGCGACTTTTGCATCAATACCGATATCAAGTAAAAAAGTTGATGCAACTCCAACATAGGCCCAGATAATGTTCTGACCTAAGAAGTACAATCCGTAAGATATTCTTTCCTTTTTGGAAGTTTGAAAATCATTATTCATAAACTTTATCCCCTTTTTTTCTTCATTATACAACAAAAAACCCGCACTTTTGGCGGATTTTTTAATTATTTGAGCTTTTCGGCAATAAAATCAATCACTTCTTTTGAACTGTTGCTGTTGGCAAGTAAGGCAATATTGCTTTTGACAGAAAACAATTTTAAGATGTCATTTAGGATCGTTATGTGTTTTCTCTGATCTTCAGCCGCTAAGGTGAAAATAAGCTGAGCCTGTTTTCCATTTAGGAAAGTGACCGGCTTTTTAAAGACAGCCAGTGAAATTCCCATCCGTTTTACGCCGTTGTCAGTTGCCGAATGAGCCAAAACCAAACCATCGGATAAAAACATATGGACGCCCTGATTGATCTGCTGGCTGATAATGGCGTCAATATAATTCTCTGTAATCAAATCCTTTTTTATTAAAGGTTCAGCCGAAATCCTTAATGCTGATTTCCAATCGCAGTCTTCAAAACAGATATTAATTGCCGCTTCATCCAGACAGTCTAAGAGCGTTAACTCACTTTCCTTGGCCGGAATGTTTTTTATCTTGCTGATGGCGTAGTAGCGGTTTAAATCATCCTTGAACTGTCCGAGCAGATTTTCCGGCATATATTTTGCGGCCAGCTCAACAATATCTTTGATATTGATGGTTGATGATGGTTCAGCATATAGGCATTTTCTCAAAATGATTACCCTGTCCTGTTCGGTTAAAATCGGGTGGACGACAATTAAGTTTTTCTCATTTTCAATATATGAAGTGGAAATAACCACATCATAATTATGATTTGGCTGATAATTAGCCAGTGAGGTATTATCAACTGCTGACGCTTGAGGAACCAAAGATTTTATCTCATTTTTCAGCATGATGCTTGTTCCCACCCCATTGGAACAGACTACCAGTATTCTGAAACCTTTCTGCGCTTTTCTGTTTGGAATAATATATGAGCCGAAATGCAGCGTAAGATAGGCAACTTCATCATCGGAAATCATTACCGAAAGCTGATCCTCCAGTACATTAACCGCATTACGGGTCATTTCAAACAAGTCGGAATACTCAGATTTAATGTCTTTTAACATCGGATTAGACAGCTGAATACCATATTTATACCGGTACAGTGAGCTTTTCAAATGAGCGGTAATGGCATTAATCAGTTCATCTTTGTTTTCAAAATTGATATAAGAAATCCTCTGGAATTCTTCAACAACCAGCCAGGCTAATTTGTTGGCTTGACCGTCATCTTTTGAAACATTGACCGGAACACTTTGCAAACGAGAACCCAGTAAATGCAATGATACATACACTTTTTCGCTGAGAATCAAACTTGGAAAAAACTGCTCGACCAAATCATATTCATTGGTGGAAATAATCTCCTGAAGATTGACATTCTTGAAAATAATATCTTCGTTTTTGCTGGCGATACAAATGATATACATTGCCAAGGTCGGCAAAATACCGCTGACATATTGAGTGTTCAGCTGTTTTTCAATCATCTTGAGTTTGGCAATCGTATCATTGATTAAAGTCGATTGCTGATGACTCATATTGCTGTAATAAAAGGACCATAAGGACGGAAATTCCATAAAAAAGACCGCTCTTTTCTTAACCGGATCCCCGATAATGGTATACCCGTTACGGATATTATAAGATATAGACAGATTATACGCCTGCAAATCAGAAGCAACTTGTTTTAAGTCATTGACAATTGTGTTGCGGCTGACATCACAAATTTCAGCTAAATCTTCAATATACAAATCTTTTCGTTTTATTAATAACTCACAAATCTGAATTGACTTACGCTCAGTTGGAGTTAATACCTGAATGGTCTTTTTATCCGATGAGGTTAACTGGCGAAGCTGATTCCGCTGAGTTTCGGTGAGAACAATTCCATGCAAACGATGTTGTTGTAAAATCTCAATATCATTGAACGACAAAAAATCATTTATTTTCTTTAAGTCGTAATAAATGCTTCTTCTTGAAACCCCGATGGAATTTGCCAGTTCGTCTACCTTGACATAGTTGTTGGAATATATAAGGATCTTTAAAATATCCTCGCATCTTTTGTCTAAGTAATAATTCATCTGACAACTCCTATAACATTTCTTTTATTTTGGAATGATATGGCGTCTGTTTTAAATTAAGCTTAGCTTTATTCAAATACGATTCTGCTTTCTTTTTTTCATTATGTTTGAGATAGTAAGTTCCCAGCATATACTGCATCATACCCATTTGCACTTTGTTTTTATCCTGTGACGGTTTAAGCATTTCCATCATTTCGGTTAAGTGTTCTACATCGTTTTCAGTGGCAGATTCCTCCACTAAAAAACGATATAACAATGTGTCAAATTCGTACTCGTCAATCTCAGCTGTTTTTCTTAAACAATCTAACAGTTTCTTGCAATACTGTTTATCTTTTTGATCAACAAAGAAGAAGAAAGAGTTGCTGGCAACATAATTTTTCTCTTTTTTGGAAAAACTTCCGTCAATTACCGTATCAATTATTTCTTTCATCTTTTCATAATCGTTTGTTGTCATATAAAGATTTAATTTTTCCATTAAGGCCGTAAATTTACCAAACAGGTAAACATACCAACGGTTATTTAAGATCTTCAATGCACCCTGATAATCATTATTGGTTTTACACTTTTGTAATCTGGTTTGGAAATTCGCTCTGAACATATACGGAATTGCCAAGGCCATTAATAAAATAAACAATAATATCAATAAAGCTTCTGGACTCATAAGATTACCCCCCATTTTTCTATCAAAGAATTATCCGTTTATCTAAACTAATCCCATTGTAGCACAAAAATATTGTTGTTTGCACAAAAACAGGTATATTGTGCATTTTTATTGTATTTTTCATTATATTGCACAATCTTTGTGCAGAATTGTGCAAATGTTAACAATTATTGCACATTCAGCAACGAATAATTGGCTTTGACTAAAAAAAAGAAGGTTTATATATTGATTATATAAAATGAAATATGAAAGGAAACTAATATGATTGAACAACTAATTAAAAAAGAAAATATCGTTGTCAATGCTCATGCTGACACTTGGCAACAAGCCATTAATTTGTCTTTGCAGCAATTGGTTAAAAACGGCTATTGCACAGACGAATACGAAACTGCAGTATTAAAGAGCACTGAAGAAAACGGCTTCTACTATTGTTTAACTGATGATCTGGCCTTAATTCATGCAAAGGCATTTGAAGCTGTAAACGAAACTCAATTAGCAGTTACCGTTTTAGATTCCCCTGTTGCCTTTTCAGACGAACATCCGGATATCAGGATTCTTGTTGCCTTGGTAGCAAAAGACGGTAACAAGCACATGGAAGGAATTATGGCTGTTGCCAATATTTTCGGCGATGATGACAAAGCATCTGATATCATCAATGCTACTTCAGCTGATGAAATTTACGAACTGTTCATTAATTCAGTTGAATAATTATTTGGTTATTACAATATCGTCAGATATTGTCAAGATAACAGTTTAATAATAAAAAGGAGGATATTATGTTAGATTTTATTATTAACATCTTAGCTACACCAGCTATTTGTGTTGGTTTGTTAGCAATGGTAGGTTTAATCTTACAAGGTAAACCTGTCGAAGAAGTAGTTAAGGGTACTATTAAGACTATCGTTGGTTTCTTAGTAGTAAGTGCTGGTGCTAGTTACATTCAAACTGGTTCATTATTAGCATTTGGTGACATCTTCAACTATGCATTCAATATGCAGGGTGTTGTACCAAACAACGAAGCAGTTGTATCATTGGCATTAACTCAATTCGGTGCTGACTCAGCTTACATCATGGTAGCTGGAATGATTTTAAATATCGTTTTAGCTAGATTCTCTAACTTAAAATACATCTTCTTAACAGGACACCATACATTATACATGGCTTGTATGTTAGCAGTTATTTTAAGTTTATGCGGCTTATCAGGAATCGCATTATGGATTGCAGGCGGATGCTTATTAGCCTTCATTAGTGCATTCTCACCTTGGTACTGCGCTCCTACAATGGAAAAAATCGTTGAAACTGATGAATTAGGTTTCGGTCACTTCGGTGGTTTAGGTTACTGGTTATCAGCTCAATGCGGTAAGTTATTCAAGAACAAAGCTGATCAATCAACTGAAGATATCAACTTCCCACAGAGACTTACTTTCTTGAGAGACACTACTGTTTCAATCGGTCTTACAATGGTTATTTTCTTCATCGTTGTAACAGGTGTTGCTGTTTCTAAAGGATTATTAGATGTTGCTGGCGAATATTCTACATTATCAGGCTTAGTATCTGGTGAAACAAAGACTCACTGGTTAGTATGGGCTATCACTCGTGGCTTAGACTTCTCAGGTGCTGTATATGTAATCTTATCAGGTGTACGTCTAATCGTTTCTGAATTAGTTCCTGCATTCAAGGGTATTGCTGAAAAGTTAGTTCCAGGTGCTGTACCTGCTATCGACTGCCCAGTTGTATTCCCTTATGCTCCTAACGCTGTATTAATCGGATTCTTAGTATCATTCGTTGGTGGCGTTGTTGGTTTATTAGTATTAGCATTATTGAATAAATCATTCCCAGTTGCAATGATTCTTCCAGGTGTTGTTCCTCACTTCTTCTGTGGAGCTACTGCTGGTGTATTCGGTAACGCTGAAGGTGGTTGGAGAGGATGCTTATTAGGCTCATTCGTTCACGGCTTATTAATCACATTCTTACCTGCTGCTGTAATGCCAGTATTCACTCAATTAGGATTCGTATCTGCTACATTCTCAGATGCTGACTTCTCTTGGATGGCATTAGTATTCGGTAACATTTCATTACATGTAGGTGCTACTATTATGTTAGTAATCTCAATAGCTGTATACTTAGCACCAATTGTAATCGCATTAGTTACAGGCAAAAAGAAAACTGCTTAATCATTTGATTAAACAAAATTAGAGTTGGAGAAAAATACATGGCTAAAATTAATTCTATTATGTGCTGCTGTGGATCAGGTTTAGGGTCAAGCATGATGGTACAAATGAATATCGAAAAAGCATTAAAGAATATGGGTATCACCGGAGTGACTGCTCATCATACATCTTTATCGGAAATCAGCCCAAAATCAGCAGATTTATTCGTTGTCGGTAAAGATATTTATCCACAGTTAAGCTCTTATCCTAGAGTAATTTGCTTACAAAAGATTATGTCAATGAAAGAATTGACAGAAAAACTTGAGCAGGCATTTGCTAAGGAAGAAGATACATACCATATCGTTTAAGGCTATAAGTATTTATTAAACTCGTTAAAGGGTGATGGATAATCACCCTTTTTCAGTGGGAAATCTAAACAAAAAGAAAAAGATAATTTTCTTTCAAATTCAAAAAAATATCATCCCATATTGTATACTATTATAAGAAGTTCGGAGGTAATTAAAATGACGGAAATTAGTAAACTAATTAATGAATACGGTTATAAAGATGGTTGGAAAAAAGACATCGAGACCATTTTAAAGGATTTTGGGCAAATTTTTACACAAGTGTTAGATGGTTCGGGTTATTATGCATACAGAAATCCTACTATAGGGGAAAAGAATATCAATATAAGTAAAAATGGGGTTAAAGGCTCGACAAAAAACAATAGAATTATGTGGATATATCCAAAGAAAAAATTTAAAAATATGGATATGGGAATAAATAGAGATTTGTTTGCCAAAATCTCAATGTTAATTGATCTTCCTGAACCTAGAGAAGTAAAACCGGGAAGATGCGTAACGGAATGGGTAATAAGAATTGATTTATCTACCGCATTAAAGGTATGTGAGGTTTTTTGCCAGTTCAACCAACTTATTTAATTCGTCCGGTTTTTGAAATTAAAAAGTTTAGCTTTACTTTTTACTTTGTGAAGATGTGCAATATTAAAAATAATTGAAGAATCCCAATTTTTTTCATAAAAACTAAAATAATTTCTTTCCATGCTCTAATTCAATAATAACTGTCTCATTCAAAAATTCACAATAATTGTATCACTTAATAAAACATTAAATTCAAAGCGTGTTTATCAAAATGCTCTTTTAGTAGATTTTTCAGCACAAAGTTTGTTTCCATAGAGTTTAAGAGCCATTATAAATGTATTAAAATACTTCTCCAATTAAATCAAGAATTGATTCACATATTAAACATTCTTCGGTTGGGTTATAATCTTTGTCAAATCCTTTTCTTTGGATATAATCTGATAATTTCTCCTCCATTTGAAATATTTCTTCATCTGTAGGATTATAAGGATTTATCTGTATTTTTAGTTTTTTTAGCATTTCCATTTGTTTCTCGGTAAACATTATATCTTTTACCTCCGTACTATTTGAGTGCATTTCTAATTCAAAGCATAGATTTTTAATTATAATAAGTCAAATCACAGGTCATTGTAGCAGTATTTGTTAAGATAATTTACTTTTTGACAATTAGCCGAAACCCTTAAAAGCTGGCTTAAAATACTAAGTATATGTTAAGGTTCAACTCTTTTCTTGACAAAGAATTATGAAAAAGTGACAGCCACCTAGTCATAAACTCTTGGTCCAAACTTTACGGTTTATCTCATTAATAGATTCACTTTATTTTTTAAAAATAAAACTTATATCTTTATCAATTAATTTGTCATTTGTTTCAATAACTAAATCTCTATTTAACTCAAATGGTAATGCGAAAGAATAGTTCTTCCCATCTATTATAACTGCTTTTCCAACATTATAGGGAATATCTTCATCAATAGTTATTAGCTTAATTCCTTTTTTAATTTCAATTTCTTCAACTACTTTCATTATAGAGTATCTCCTTTAAAATACATCCACTAATTTTGGTTTATTCTTCAATTTATTATTGCAATAATAACATCTGTTCCAGTTTTATCTATATGAAATTGTTTTTAGTATTTATTTTGGAACAAATACTATTTTTGTTCTTTATCCTCGAGAATTATTTCTTTATCATTTTCTTTTAGAATGTTAATTTTTGGAATATTAATTGGGATCTGTTTAATCACTTTTCCTAACGATATCTGTTTTTCCTTCTTTGATGAAAGTTGTTCAGCCTTATAAGCAGCAAATTCAAATTTTAGTTTTTGAAATTCTTCGTCGACATCACTAATTTGGATCCCTTCACCATAAAAAATATAGTTTTTATCTGCTTCAACATATAATGCTGGAATATTCTTTACTACTGTTCTAAAAGTGTCTCCAAGATTTCCAAATAGTTCATCGCCTCTTCTTATTTCCATTTCTCTTCCATCTGATTTTATGATAAGAGCTGGAATGTCTTCTAAGTACATATTATACATTGCTCCAGATGGGCGAACACATCTATATTTTTTTGATCTAGCAGCCTTTATTCTAACCAAATCACCTATAGTAGTTGTAACTCCATCAATCAAATCTTGTGCAACTACTTCAATAAAGTTTTCAGATTTATATTCACTTACTTTCGAATTGTTTTCACCAATTATAGCTGCATATGGTTCCATTTTTATAAAACGATATTTTTTTCCTTTATTTGTACCAAACAGTCCATACTCATCTTCTTCATAGTACGTTGGTCTAAAAATATATTCGACAGGAACAACGCTAAATGTTTTAATACTACCAGTTCTAATTATTCTTTTACCAATATCAACATACTCAGCCATATCTATTATCTTCCACCCTTTTCATTATAGCTCCAATCCAATATATTACTATAAACTGTAAATGTCAATTAAAAAATGTAGATTTTTGGCGGTTAAAAATGTAGGTTTTTG
>JBJFHD010000047.1:0-63369 GCA_051893335.1 Erysipelotrichaceae bacterium
AGGGTTTTATTTTGTATTTGTTTGAGTTGTTTATTTTTTTACAGCTCCTTTTTTAATTTGTTTTGAAGATATCTGATAGCTAAGCAGCAATACGACAAAGAATAACAGTAAATACAGCGGCATTATTCTGATCGGTAAAAATTTAACCAGCTGGGCAAAGAGAGCCGGAGCTGTGGTTGAGCCGATATAGGCAAATGCCATCTGAAAGCCGATAATACCATGACTGTATTTTTCATCGAAATCAACAATGGTAGCGTGCAGAATACAAGGATAAATCGGTCCGCAACCCAAACCAAGTAACACAAAACCGATAACACTGAGATATTTGTTCGGAATGATGATCATTAGCGAAGCAGCAATAGCGATAAGATTGCCTATTTTCAATAACTGTTTATCATCAAGCCATTCAGATAAAAAACCCGAAATCAAACGGCCACAGGTAATGCCGATAAAGAACAAGGAACCAAAATTGGCTGCTTCATCCTTAGTCAAACCGTTCAACGCTTCAAGATAACTGCTTGACCAATACATACAGGTCGCTTCTCCACAGCAGTAACAACAAAAGGCTATTAAGTTGGCTTTTACACCGTCAATTTTAATTAATACCCTAATCTTCTGGGGTTTATTTGCGGTTTCTTCTGCTGTTATATTGTCCTTTTGCCACAAAGGAAATGATAATAAGAAGATAAAGAAAATAATGATTTGCAACAGGGCAACCATCTTATAGCCTAAAGACCAATGATAATTTTTAATGGCATAACCCATAATATAAGGACTGATAATTGTCCCAACACCCCAAAAACAATGTAACCAGTTGATATGCTTGCTGGAATAGTGCTGAGCCACATAATTATTCAAAGCAGCATCAATCGCTCCTCCACCGATCCCGTAAGGGATAGTCCAGAAGCATAACTGATAGATATTCTTACTTAATGAGAAGCCATACATCCCGATTGCGGTTAAAAGAATACTTACTGCCGTAACTGAAACAGTGGAAAAGCGTTTGGTTAATTTCTCTGATAATAAACTGGTAATGATTGCTAAACCGGAAATAATTACCGAAAGAATTCCCATATAGGAAGTAGGAATATTCAATTCCGTATGAACACTCGGCCAAACCGAACCTAATAATGAATCAGGTAAGCCCAGCGAAATAAACGCCAAATAAATAACTGCCAACAACAAAAAGTACATCTGATAACTCCCCTCAAATGTTTATTATAATTACCGGATGATTGAATGTAAATGAAACACTGAAATTATTCCTCAATTATTTCACTGATGTCATAGATTACTGTTTCATTTTTCGCCGATTTCATCACTATTTTGTTTACTTTTTCTGCAGTCTTTATCTCAATTTCAAAACTGCTCTTTTCAAAGAAACCAAACAGAGCGCTAAATCTGAAACCGATGTATAAACAGTTGTCTTTTTCTTCAGCATAATAGCCGATAAATCCTTTCGGAATGAAATTTACATCATTACCTTTCAGTTTTACCTGATAATTTGACACCTCGATATCGTATACATTAGCGCTTTGACACAACCTAAATCCGCCCAGTTTCCAGCCATAACGGCCTAAAAGAAAACAGATTGCCATTACTAACGGAATAATTAAGATAATTTTTAAATATTTCTTCATTGATAAACCTCAACATATTGTCTGATATGTCTTTCTATTAACTCTAAATAATCATTTACCGTACCACAACCACGGTCGCATAAGGCAATATACATTGAAATCGGATAGCTGAATTGTTCGACCATTATTGTTTTGTCATACTCTTTCACCAATCCCTTTTCAATTAAATAATCAATTACTGCACGGATATAATCGTCAACATTTTCAACACTCATTTTGGTATAAAGCTTTGATAAGTAATCATTTCTGAACTGTTCAATAACCAGCATTTTTCTAGCCTTTACTAACAGATCATCGCTTATTAAATAGACAAAATGATTCTGAATTATCTCAACGATTTTTGAGATGATTTCTGATTTATCAGTTAATGTATCCAATTCTTTTTTATCAAAAGTTAAAATCCGTGAATTCTTTTGATACTGATTGATGATAATATCGATTAAAGTATCTAAGATTTCCTGCTTACTTTTGAAATGGCTGTATAAAGAGGCTTTTCTGATGCCTACTTGATTGCTGATCTGGGACATAGATGTCTGTTGATAACCTTTAACCGCAAACAGATTAAGCGCTTCTGTTAATATTTTCTCTTTCGTTGTACTTTTTTTCATATATTCACCTGCGTTATGCTACAATCATTTTACCTACCTATCGGTAGTTAGTCAATATTTTTATTGACTCTTACCTAAAGCGCAGGCTTTACAATAGACAGCAGAAAGGAAGTAGTCTATGTTACCAATCAAAATTAAAGGACTTAAGCAGAATAACCTGAAAAATGTTGATTTAGAAATCCCGAAAAACAAAATTACTGTTTTTACCGGTGTTTCCGGTTCGGGTAAATCCAGTATTGTTTTTGATACCATCGCATCTGAAAGTCAAAGACAAATGAATGAAACCTATTCTTCCTGGGTACGCAGTCGATTACCCAAATATCCCAAGGCTGATTTTGAGTCGATTGAAAACTTAAATCCCAGTGTTATCATCGATCAGTCCAGAATAGTCGGAAATGACCGCTCTACTGTCGGAACAATTTCTGATATGTATTCATTATTAAGACTGATATTTTCCCGTATTGGCCAGCCTTCAATCGGACCGGCTTCAATGTTTTCATTTAATAACCCAAACGGCATGTGCAAAAGATGCACCGGTTTGGGCAGTATTCTGGAATTTAAAATAGATGCCTTTATCTATCAAGACAAAAGCTATGACCAAGGCTGTTTTAATCTACCCAGTTTCAAACCCGGTAATTATTACTTTAAACTTTATCGCCATCCCGAAATTTTTCGCTGTGATGTTCCTTTTAAAGATTTAAGCGAAAAGGAACAGAACTTTTTACTATATGGCAGTTATAGTAAAGACGGTGAAAGAATAGATAAGAAAGTTGAAGGAGTATACAACCAGTTTAAAAGACTGCTCTTATTGAAAAGTGATGACCAGCAAAACGATACTACACTAAAGAAGATCAGCCAGTATCTTTATAAACGCCCCTGTCCTGACTGCCAAGGTAAAAGACTTAACCCCCTTGCTTTGTCCTGTAAAATCAAGGGATATGACATTTATCAGCTTTCTCAACTGGAGTTTAGTCAATTAAGGGACTTTCTTTTAACCTTAAATGAACCAACAGTACAGACCGTTATCGATCAGCTGGTTTTATCATTAGAGAGAATGATTGAAATCGGCTTGCCATATCTTTCCTTAAATCGTCCAACCGCAACCTTATCCGGCGGAGAAGCCCAAAGACTGAAATTAGTTCGCTACATGGGCAGCAGTCTAACCAATCTAATTTACATTTTCGATGAACCGTCAACCGGTATGCATCCCAGGGATATTTACCGCATGGCAAAACTGCTTAGAGATTTAGCGGATAAAGGGAATACAGTTTTAGTAGTTGAACATGATAAAGATATTATTTCGATTGCTGATAATATTGTTGATGTCGGACCGTTGGCAGGCAAATACGGCGGTGAAATTCTCTTTTGCGGTACTTATCAAAACTTGTTATTAACAAATACATTGACCAGTCAGGCCATGAAAGAGAAAACAGTTGTCACCCAACAAGTAAGGACAGCTAAATCCTTTTTACCAATCAGAAATGCCAATACCAATAATCTTAAAAATGTAAATGTTGATATTCCGTTAAATATTTTAACGGTAGTAACTGGCGTAGCCGGTAGCGGCAAATCATCATTAATCCGACAGGAATTAATCAAACAGTATCCAAACGAAACGATTTTGATTGATCAAAGCCCGATAACCGCCACTTCCCGCTCTACAATATGTACATATTTATCATTTTTCGACCAAATTCGTAAAGAGTTTGCCCAAGTTAATCAGGTTTCTCAATCCCTGTTTACTTTTAATGGCCAAGGCGGCTGTCCATATTGCAAAGGAAAAGGGGTCATTACAACCGAATTAATCTTTATGGAGCCGATAACAACAACCTGTGAATATTGCCAAGGAAATAAATATTCCCAACAGGCTCTAACTTATAGATATAAAGATAAGAATATAGTTGATGTTTTAAATATGTCGGTCTTACAAGCCCGTGAGTTTTTTGCCGATCAAGATAAAATCAGAAATAAACTTGATACCTTGATTGAAGTCGGACTCGATTATATCGCTTTAGGACAAACCCTGGACAGTTTTTCAGGTGGTGAAAGGCAAAGAGTAAAACTGGCTGAAAATATTAAAAAGAAAGGCAAAATCTATATTCTTGATGAACCGACCACCGGACTGCATAGCAGTGATATTAAAAAGATAATGAAAGTATTACAGTCAATTGTTGATAAGGGCAATACCGTAATAGTAATCGAACATAATATTGACGTTATCAAACAGGCGGATTATCTTATTGATATTGGACCTGACGGAGGTAAAAACGGCGGCGAGGTTGTCTTTAGCGGAACCGTGGGGCAAATGATTGAGAATTCCAATACCATTACTGCCCAGTATCTACGCAAAAGTCTATAAAAAGAAAACTGTGAGCCAATAGGTTCACAGTTTTATATTATTCTTGTTCTTTTTTCTTTTTAACGACAATTACCAAGGCAAGAGCAGCAGCACTTAAAGCCATAGTAGTCATCGCAACATAAATTCCGCTATGATCACCGGTATCCGGTTTTGGATCAGTCGGTTCAACCGGCAATTCCTCAACCATAAACTCCCATTTTAAGTGACCAACCGCATCCTGAAACTCATTATCCAATGTAATCGGTACGTTCACTGTAACATTTAAGTCAATCGTACCACCTGAATATAAAGTGCCAAGATATACCCAATCCGTTAATTGGGCAGTCTGGTCAGCCGGTGCATCAAACAATAGAGTTGTTGAATCCTGAGTAACTGTTAATGTCAGTTTTGACAGGAAGGCTTGTGAATCATCATCAGCCCCCAATGAGCGCATATAAATCTTGATTTTAACATCTTTTGAGATATCGTTATCAATAGTGATTTTTTGAGTTGCGCTGTCACCCGGCATCATATTTTTGAAATTCGGGAATAAATCAGTTGGAGAATACTCACTTCCCGGAGCAAAGATGAAATCCTGAGCGTTACCATCATAGGTAACATTGCCATCTTCAGCTGCTACGCCGGCTGTAAAAGCAGCAATACTCATTAAACAGGTAAGTGCTAAACAAATCAATTTTCTTAATAATTTATTCATTTACATCTACCCCCACAATTTCATTTCCACTCAATTGAACATTCCAGTTATCCTCAACAACATTAGTCGGAGTTGACTGAATAGCCGAGCAAACAATTTCTACCGATAAATAGTAACCTGACGGAGCATTAGCGCTGTCAAGTAATTGACATGATTCAACCAATACTGCTGTATAATCATTCGGATCAACCGGTAAAGTATAATACCAGTAACCGCTACTATCAGTTAACCAGTCTGATGAAGCATAAGTGATTTTATAATCAGTATCCTCAACCGGTGTGATTGAAGCAATCTCACCTGATGAGTTTGCCCAATTGATATTAACATATACACGGATATAGGCTTGTGTATCACCGGTATTTTTAATTCTGACATCCGATTTAACATTATTTTCAAATGTTTCATCAACTTCACACTTCACAACACTGTCAGTGAAAGTATTCTGAATCTCACTGGTATGGGTTGATATAAAGGCAACAGTTCCACCAACCGAGATAAACAGTAACAAGATAAGACAAATAACCAGCTTAATAGCTAATGACTGCTTGCTTTGTAATAATTTAAGTTTTTTCTGATAAACTTTTTTGTTTTCATTCAAATTACTTTGCATTATTTGTCCCTCCTTTCCTAATTACCTTGATTGAATAGATTTACTTTATAGTTGCTGCCATCGAGCCACCATATCAGTGATCTACTATTGTTGAATGTCAATACTAAGCCTGTTGTAGAAACATTAACTTGTTTTGTAACAGAGTCAGGAGAATATCTGAATGACCAATCAGTTAATTCAGTCACCGAATAATTTCCAACATATAAATCTTTAATTGTAACTGAGCCGTTACCATGAACGGTTACTACCATATCAACATGGTCGTTAACACCTTCATCCAAACCTTTTACCCTAAATAAGAAGGTCTGGTTTTCATCAATTGTCTGCCATCCTTGTTTTTGAATTGTTAAATCACCAAGGTTTTCAACAAATTTAGCATAATATGTCGCTGCCACATTGACACCGTCAACTTTTTGCGGAGTTAACTTGTTATCAGAGCCTACCCAGCTTGAATTTACCGGAATAGTACACTGTTCATCAAGATACCAGCCTACAAAACGATAGCGTGATTTAGCAGTCGGCACACTACCTTCAGCACTGGCTGAGATAGCTTTAACAATTTCCTGAGATACACTTACCGTACCGTAGCTTTGTTCAACCGCTACATATTTAATCGTTACTTCTTCTTCAATATAGTAGAAAATAATAACATTTTCACCATCAGTAATTGTCTTAACTTTTGTTTCTTCACCAACCAGCTTATATCCCTTTATGCTGATAGCTGTAGCCGATACCTGTTTTCCATATCGATATTCAACTGAAGAAACCAGTTCGTCGGCAAGCTCTTTATTAGTTCCGTATTCAAGATATTTAACCGTTAACGGATAAGTATTACGATCATAATACAAATTCAATACTAGGCCGTTTTCGGTAATTTCACCAGAAGCGGTACTTTTTGTTTCATTGTAGGTATATCCGGTAATTGTTAACGGATCTTCAGTAATGGTTGTACCTATCTTACCCGGACTTTGAATTGTACGATACTCAGTATAACCGTCGCCTTCTAAATTTTGTACCCAGTGAGTAATCGCATAATAAGCATTCTCAGAGTCTTTAGTATAGTAGAAGACAATTAAATTATCTGCTGGGTTGTCAGTTGCGGATAATACCAAGCGTTTTTGATAAGCATCCGGCATATAACCTGTTACCGGCAAGAACACTTCAGTTACTACAGCATTTGTATTATCTTCAACTATTTTCGTTGCTCTTAATTCTTCTCCGGTTAACTTGTCCAGATACATAACAGTATAAGGAACAGCTTTACAAGCAACATAGACAAATTGATATTCGTTGTTACCATCAATATCCATCATTATGGTATGTGAACCAGTTTTTGGATAATAACCAGATTGGTAACCTTCATACAATTGGCTGCCTGTTTTTGCTTCAAATGTTTTTGATGTTCCAGCTAAAGCACTACTGGTTGTATCATCGGCAATCTTAATAACATTACCGGCATCATCAATATATACATATGTAACTGTGTATTCTACTTTAACATTTGAACTCCATTTACCATATACGTCCATATCTTTGGTGATAGGCATACTAGAGAAATCAAAGGCTTTTTCAGTCCCGTTATCCATATAGAACCAGCCAATAAATGCATACTTGCCATTATCAGGAATTTGAACAACGGTGATATATTTGTTATGGACTACTTCATACGGTTCATACAATAATGTACCGTTTTGATAAGCAGTCTGATCTAAATAGAAATTTACTGTATGAGTAACCGGAACCCACTTAGCATAAAGCAATAGGTTTTCAGCTGGCATTGTATGTTCTTCCAATATATATTGTGCTCCGGTACATTCAGGGTTCAAATACCAACCGCCGAATTCAACCGAACCCGGTTCATAAGCCTCCGGTACTTCCGGAACAAATTCGCTGTAGCTTTCTAATGAAGCCTGATATAACGCACTTTCTTCCTTAACATCATCATATCCATCATTGAATGTTAATTTATAAGAGTTTCTTGTGTAATAGAAAGCTGCACCCGAACATGATTTACCAATTTCAGTTCCATGGTCATAGGTAAATCCTTCAAACTCGTACCTATCTTCAACTGTAACTGTATATCCGCCAACTCCTGTTACTACAAACAGTTGTACAGTATACTCGCTGTTTAAATCCTGGGCCCAATAAGTCATTGCACCCTCACTACCAGTTTTTCCTTGATTATAGTAGGTTGCACTAACTTGTGGCATTACACCGAAATAGTTCGTATACGGACCTTCACTACCAGTTAGCGACCAGAAGGTACTTCCTGCGTCTTCAGCAATAGCTATGTATTCTTGAGAAATATCAGAACCCCATTTAGCAGTAATTGTTTTTGTAGTCCCATATGCTCTATTACTATAATTATATTTAAAGGTTAATGTTTTTTCAGTTCTATCATAATAAACATTGACAACTGTTGAGCCATCCGCCTCAACTACAACAGTATCAGATTGCACAAAAGTCCAAAGATCATCATCATTCAATTCAGAAGTTGTATTTAGATAACAATCCGAAGTATGCTCGTGAGCTAATTCGGTACATACCAGTTGATAACAGCCATCGACAGCGTTATATGCACTATGAGTGTGTTCTTCTTTTCCACATACTAAACACTCATCAGTATGAGTGTGGATACCACCGCATACTGTAGGTGCAATATTGCCAGTTGATGTTGTTCCAGTATATTTATACCATGTACCATTAATATAAATTACTTTACCATCCCAGCTTATAGCTTCTCGTGCAATATACCCGTTTTCCGGATTGCTTGGAGCACCATATCCAACATAAGATTTTTGACCAACACCCTCATAACAATCAGTAGTATGCGTTGTATGTTCGGTTTCGCCACAACCATAACACTCGTCTATATGAGTATGTTCTTCTTTGGTACATATTAACTCATAACAGCTTTCTTGATGAGTATGTTCTTCTAAACCACAAGCCAGCGAGCCATCTGGAGCAAAAGTAAATTCTATACCCGGCTTTACATAAATACTTGATGAATTAATATATGAATATTCTTCATCATTAGCATTTTCTCCCCAGAATACAATTGTGACCTTAGCAGTAGAGTTAGTCTGCCAAATTGCTTTATATAGTCTGTTTTCTGCCGGGATTTTGTCTGGGATAGTTGCTTCCTCACCATCTAATGACCATCCGCTGAAAATATAACCAGCCTTTTTAGGAGTACCAACATCGTTAATTGGAGTTTCATAACGTGCATAAATAGGCTCAACACCATAACCGCCGTCTAAGTCAAAGTTTAATAAATAATATTGACGGTCGTAATAAACAGATATTTCGGTACTGCCATCAGCTGCAATCTTTACTGTTTCATAAATTAAAGCAGTAAATCCATCAAATTCTTTTTCACAATCTGTAACAATAGCATTGGTTAAGCCTTCTTTTTCTTCTTCCAAAAATAAGGTATAGTTATCATCTAAAGCATCTTGTTGATAGTGATACACTTTATAATTTACTAATGTCGGTTTATAAACTACGGTATATACCACATCTTCAGTTAATGCTTCAATGTCAATTTTAAGTTCATTTTGTTGAATTTCATCAACATACGGTAAATAACCAACAATTGTTGGGAATGTTATTGTTGTTGAAAATGAGCCATTTTCTTCGATAGAAGCACCGTAGCTGTCATAAGCTGTACTGCCATCTTCATAAACATAATTTACTACTATTGTATGAGATACGTATTCCTGCTCATCTTCAGCTTCAGTTTCTGATAAAGTAGTCAATCTATATGGAGTAGCAAATAAGCTAAATGTACTAGCTGTTGCTATATTCTCACTTTCGCCATTTTGATTGTCTGGATATGTAACAGTTACCTTTACCGGTTCACTTGCTTCACCGTTTTTTACAACTCGAAGATAAGTGGTTGCTGTTGAATCCAATAAGTTACAAACCATAGCATAACTCAAATTGATTGAGCAATTGGTCTGGTCATAAATATTTACCCATATAGTTTTACTACTATCAGTAGACATCTGCCATTGATAGCTGGCAGTTTCGTCGTAACCGGTTTGTAATACAACCTTTTCATTACGAGGTAACTCAATTTCGGTAACAATTGATGATCCGCTGTAAATAGTTAATTCATCAGTTGTTTCTTCCGCAAAAATATTAAAGTTAAAAGAAGTAAAAACCAATAATGAACATAATAAGGTTGCTACTATCTTATTTATCTTTTTCATTTTGTTCCTTTACCCCCCTTTTTATTCTGAGCCTTCATCCGGCCAGCCTGCTGCTTCAAATACTGTTTTACCGTTATTAGCATATTGAACAGCTGAAGCCTTTATAATAATTTTTACTTTACTGTCTTGATACATATTGCCCATTGCACCGTCAAAGGTTACTGTTGTGAATAAGGCCCGGGTCAACTCTGTTGCCTTTAGTGGAGCTAAGTAGTAATAGTAGCCGTCCACTTCAGTCCAATATTCATCATCAAAGTCAAGCTGAATTAACGAATAATCAATTTCTTCATCGGTTTGATAAGCCAATTCAATTACTTTCTCAACCTTTACCCTTAACCAAACAGTTTGTTGTGATGTGTTTTTTACTTTGACAATCTTTGAAACCGACATCGAAGGCATCACATCGACAACATCTTCAAATTCGGTTAGATTACCTTGCCCATCATCTTTCTGCTCTAAGATTTCGATAGAGATATTTCCTGTTGTAATAACATTATCAGCAGTATCTGTATATGTGAAATAAGCTAATGATGAATAGGTTGATATTGCCAATAACATTCCAAGTAAAGATACAATCAGTATTTTACTTTTCCAGTTTTTTACTCTCATCTTTTTCTTCCCCCTTTTTTACACTATTAGTCATATGAGAATAACTGACGATTCAGTCACTCTCATATGACTTGCACAAGCGTGCAAGTCATAAATTATTGTCCTAATTATTCTGCGTCAAATGCAGCAAATGCATCTTCCCAAGAACTAAATCCATCAGCCTGAATAGCCTGTGCTTCAATCTTGATTGATCCGAATACACCGCTAGTAGCATTTGTGATTGTTGTTGGAACTTTTACATGCTCAAATATTGCTGTTGTATCTTCGCCGCTTGCTAAGACACCATCATACTTTAAGACGAACTTAGCATCTAATTGGCCAATCACGAATACATCACCTGTGGTAACTTCTTCAATTGACCAGCCATCTCCTAACTCATCAACCAATAATAATAATGAATATTTATAGTCATCATTAGGGTATTCTTCTGTATAGTCAGGATATAATACAGCGCAAACATTCATCCAGTTTTCAACATTGATTAATACACGAATGTATGCATCATTTTTGCCAGTATTATGAACAATTGGGTCCTTTTTTACAGTAGCACCAGGATATACATCATATTCATTTGATGATACACGATCACCATTAGGATTTTCAACATCTGTTTCGTCTAATGTAATCTTAACATTTCCCATTGTGAATGTATTTTCAGCTGTCTTTGTATCTGTAAAGTATGCTAATGATGCGCTTGTTATTGATAAAATAGCAATCATCACAACAAGTGCCAATGTAATGATTTTCTTCTTTGACATGCTTTTTTACCTCAGATAATTATTGCCAATTTGTAGCTACTCCACCAAATGGGTTGAAGTCAGCACCGTAAGCTGCTGTGATAGCTGAAGCTGCATCAGCAAATCCTTCTGCCTGACAAGCAACTGCATAAACTGGGAACTTAACTCCACTTTCCCAATCATAACCATCAACTGTTACGGTTTGACCACCGTGAACTACTGTACAAACTAATTTGCCATCACTATCTTTTGTAAAGTTTGCTGTAGCATCAAGATATACACCCTGGATACAACGAGATGTTGTTTCATTAGCTGTTAAAACATAATTGTAATCAGCAAAGTAAACATTGTACATTACACCATCAATTTCAGTTTCGTAATAATTCCAAGCAGTTTTACCAGCGCTTGTTTCATGGCTCCAATTCCAATCAGTTTGGTAAGTTGTAGTCCATGCTCCATCAACTAATTTATTACCAAAATTCCAATGAACTACGTTTAATGATGCGTTAAATGTTTCATAACCATCATCTAATGCAGATGGAACAGCAAAGTAAATACGTACCCATGCGTCTTCTGAACCTGTATTTGTAACAGTAACGATTTTATCAACATAGTTACTAGCAACAGGTAAACCCCATTTGTCTTTTTCACCTTGAGCTGAGCCAACGATAGGAAGAAGTTTTTGATCATTCTTAAATGTTGTCAAATCAGTGCCATCTTCATTTCTTTGCTCTTCATTTAATAAAATCTTAACATTTCCTACTGTAAATGTGTTAACAGCAGAATCATTGTCAGTTAAGTAAGCTAATGTTGCGCTTGTAATTGCTACTGCTAACATAACAACAACGAGTGCTAATGCTACAATTTTCTTTTTCATAATTTTTCCCTTTCTTTATTTTTTTCATTAATTTTTTAAATTACTCAGAGATATTACTCCAAGCTTGAAGTGCTGAAGTGACATTGTCACTCTGACATGCATAAGCAGTAAATGTCAATGTTGGCATAGACTCTTCTGTCAAACCATTAAGCATTTCTTTTGTAACTGTATTTAAAACGGTTACAGAATCTCCGCTTAATACAGAGAATTCAACATCTTCTGTTGTTGCATCAACTGAACGCCAGTAAACGCCTTCAATTTTGTTGCAGTTTTCATCTTCCAATTGTGTCCAACCGTCGGCGATTGTATAAGTAATAAAGTCATCAAAATTTTCTGACTCAACAACTTTCACAAACAACCAACATGCTTCAGAATCTTTAACCACAGTCACAGTCGGGTCCTTTTCAATAATATTGCCCGGAACCATCTTGTAGTCAGCAGTTGTTTCTTCCAGTTTAATGTTAATATCACCATAAGTGAAAGTATTAACCACTGAATCTGTCTTTGTTGTCAACCAAGCCAAAGTTGCTCCGGCTGCCATACAAGTCACTAAAGCCAATACTGCAAGTAAAACTGTCAATTTTTTCTTCATTGTTTGCCCATCTCCTTTCATTCAAAAAATCTATAAACAAGGTATTATTTACTATTACCCTATTTAACTTATTCAGCCAGCTTACTGAATGCTAATGCAGGATTGCCTTCAAAGCCATCTGCCTGAATAGCGTAAGCTGTAATTGAAATTGTTGCTGTCGAATAATCTGCAACATCTGCTTCTTCTGCGATTGTAAAACTCTCAAATACTATATAATCAACATCGCTCTCGGTTGCGTCAACCAATTTATAATAAACGCCCTGCTGGCCAGTTAACTCTGTCCAACCATTGGCTAGAATTTGTTGATGAATTGTTGTTCCACTTTCAATATCCTCTATACCGTTTTCTACTTTGACAAATAAATAACTTGCTTCGCTTCCAGCTAAGAAGTGAACGGTAGGATCCTTGGTATAACTGTGAGAAGGAATTAATTTATATTGATTAGTTTTAACTCTGTCTGTTGATGTTGTATTACCGTACTGGTCAACTTTTACTTCATCCAATGTGATTGCTACTTTACCAACAGTAAAAGTATTAACAACATTGTCACTGGCTTTCAAAAAAGCTATAGTTGAAAATACACTAACAGCTACCAACAGCACTGCACAAATAGTTAATAATAATGCTTTTGTTCTAGTCTTCATAATCCCTATTACCCCTTACTCTTTTTCCTTTTTCTTTTTTTCTTTTTCTTTATCGTCATCGCCGATTAAATCCGGCAAGAATACTAACACTAAGAGAATTGCGCCAAAACCGAACGCCAAATATTTTCCCGGCGGGTTTTGAATGAAGTTGGCCACATAGCCTAATTTAGGGACGCAAAAAACCGGCGTACCGATAACATTCTTGTAATGTACCGGACTACCATCTGGGCTGTCGTTTGCATCTCCCTGAGTACGGAAACGGATTACCGAGCTGTCTTCTTCGTCAGGCAATACTTCAATAATTCTGTGAGTTGCGATTGTATCCTCATCAATCATAAAGGTGATAACATCGCCTGCTTTTAACTGACTGGTATCTACTTCTTTAACATAAATTAAAGATCCGGTTGGATAAGTTGGTTCCATTGAACCTGATAATACGACATAAGTTCTTAATCCAACCAAGCGAACACCAACCAAAGCAATCGCCAGCAAGACAACCAACGCAACTAAAATACCGGTAATAAAATTCCATACTTTCTTTAATACTCGAGTCATCAAAAAATACTCCTTAAATTCAATTATTCTCCCTGCTTTAAAAGGCAATATAAGAGATATTGTTGGCACAAATTTCCTTTCTGAAATCTTCTTCATTGCCCTACAAAAGAATTTCCAGGAAAAGTTTTATGATAACTAATCCCCTATATCGCATATATATTATATATCAAAAAAAAAAAAAAAAAAAAACAAATTTTAGACAAATTATATGAAACTTATGAAACGAAAGTGATAATGTCCTAATAGTTAATCCAGGAAAATGTCCCGAAAGTTATAGTATGATAAAAAAGAAAGAAGATCATACTATGAGAAAAGTGAGGCTTACAATGAAAGAACAAAACAAATACGAAATTATAAAAGAGTTAGTTGATCACAAAGGAAATAAGAGAACGGCAGCACTTAAACTTGGTATATCTGTTAGACATGTCAATAGACTGATAAAGCTATACAAGAATGAGGGAAAAGACGGTTTCTATCACCACAATAGAAACCGTCAGCCAGTTAATTCATTCCCTATAGAATTATCTAATACTATATTAAACCTTTATAAGACCAAGCATCAAGACTTTAACTATTCTCATTTCAGGTATATGTTACAAACCAGAGAGAATATCAGCGTTTCCTACAGCTATATTTATCGTCTTTTGACAAAAAATGAATGTTACTCTTTGTCCGCACCCCCCCTGTCGCTTAACCCCCTTGCCAAGCAAGGAATCAAGCCTTATCATTAACTTAATATTTTTTGGTCCAACTTTTAGGGTATATTATTTTTAAGCTGACCCTAATTGTTTTTGCTAAACCCTAAATGATTTCGGTTAGTCGTTGCTTTTGACTGTCACCTGTCTTGTTTATTTGAAGTCATATTACCTAGGTCTGCCTCCCATATCTGGTTCAACATACTTCTGGTAGGTATATTCTGTTTCCTGTCCAAAAAAGTCTTCATCTATATCAAATAGGCGTTCTTCAAAATCATTAAGTATTGCTCTTCGATAACCTTCTTTTATGTTAATTATATAATAGATGCATCCTTCTTGATTTTTATCATAAATATAGCATAATACAGCTATGTCTTTTTTAACTATAAAGCTTTCTCCATAACATTTCTCTGTTAAGACTTGATAACTATAATCACTTAAACTGAGCTTTACTAATTTATCGCCATCTACAAAATATAAGTAATTCTTATCAATTTGCGTATCATATACATTAAAGTTTATCTTTCCGCTTCCTTCGTAGATACTTTCACATTTCATAAAATCATCTGACAATCTATATACTTCATTATTATAAGCAAATAGATGTAAATCTCTATTAAATTCAGTATAGAAAGTTTCCACTGGTTGATTAGTTAATTGATATACCTTATTTTCTTCGTAGTTTTTTAAATACAAATATCCTTCTTGATAATCAGCTGGCCCTATGCGCTTATCAAATAATTTATTTCCCATAACATCATCAAATTGGCCATAAATAAACAATTCAGATTTGAATATTTTAAAGGTTTCATAATCATTTGGATCCATTTGCCAATTATCCAAATACTTCATTTCCTTATGAATAAATATACTTTCATCATCCTGCTTTGTTGCACAACCTGATAACAAAATTAGTATTGTTATCATTAACAGAATTTTCTTTTTCATATAATTATGTCTCCTTTTTTGTTATTTATTAACAATAACTTTACTGTTCATACAACAACCTTCTTAAAGGCTTTCTAAAGTCAATTGTTGCCTGGCCATAACAACCATCACAAATTCCTGATGCCGGATTTGATGAATAGTGATATTCTAATCTATATCCATTGCATCCACTGTTATCACAATACTGGTAATGAGTTTGAGCATCCTTATACACACAATTTGTTGAATATTTGTGCGTTGTGTAATATGATGCCGAAGGGGCCATATCAATAAATGCCGAATAATTCATACTAATTATCCTTACTTTACAATCAAGAGTCCAATTACAATCATATACAGTTATATAACTTGCGTTCATTGTTACGACTGTAATGGCGTGATACTCATAGCGATATGGTTTAGTTATATAAGAGAACGTTAATGGAGCACAGTTAGTAAAATATGTTATTACTTTTGCATTTGTATCTAATACTGTATCTGTATCATCCCTTTCAACTTGTATAGTACCCCAACTTGATTGATGCGCATATACATTATAGGCGTATTTACCGAATCCCACACATTGACATGCACCACAATAGTATTTACAATGATTATGATTTACACATGCTGTTCCAGTGGTAGTAAAATACGATCCATTTGGATACAAATCAGTTATTTTTTTGAAATTAGGATCATTTTGTGTTGTTATTGAAAGAGAATATGATGCAGCTTCTTGATATTCATCAAAATTGAATATCTCAAAGAACTTGGTTTATTCTTTTGTAGCCGGTACTTCTTTTAATTCTTTATAAAAGATAAAATTATAAAAAATACCCGTAGCATATACATAAATCAAAAATAGAATTATAGGCCATACTTTCATCCAATCTTTACATGCAAAATCTAAAATATGTAACCCTATTACAAAAGTAAATATATACAGTAGATATATTCCACCCATCTTGCTTTTGGATGCACTATATTCTCTATGGCAATTATTACAGGTAACCAAATATTCGGCTCCATTATCAATAAAATCCTTTCGTTTGATTCTATTTAAACAATAAGGGCACAAACGACCACCTAACATATATATTTTTTTACAAAATGTTTTATTTGATCATTTTTCATTTTATTACCTCTTAAAAAATATCAATATCTTTAGCTCTATTATATACACCTATTAACAAAAAGAATATAGATATCTCCATATATAGAACAATTTTATCGTTTCTTGCTTTAAAGAGAAATTTTTGCCTAAAAAAAGGGGACTTTGCCCCTTAAAGAATAGAATCTAAATAATCTTTTAAGTCGTCAAAGTTACCTTGTGGATAAGATGCAGTATCTAATTCTTTTTTATTTAACAAGCAATCCGTCAACAAGAATACTTTCATACCATAATCAGCTACTACCATATCTTCCCCAACATCATTTCCTACCATGACGCAATTTGAAAGGTCAACTTTTAATTTGTCACAAACTTCTTTGTAATACATAATGTTTGGTTTACAATAATGGGAATTTTCATAAGAAGTAAACAATTTAAAGTCGTCAACATTAAGTCCCGCCCAGCTGATTCTGCTTTCGGTAGCAACTTTCGGGAAAATCGGATTGGTTGCTAAAGCAACATCAACCTCTTTGTCTTTTAAATATTGCACAATTTGTGCTGCTTTGGGATTAAAACCGCAATGTTTTTGTCCCAACTGAAATTCATTTCTGTAGAAACTGTCGAAAATCGCATAGTCGTCTAATGCCTTTTGACCGTAAATTTTTGTAAATGCTTCCCAAAATGCCTGTTCATTTGTTTTGGTTCCGTCATTTAAGACCATTGCCTTAGTTGCCGTCCAAATTGCACTTATCAGCTCATCCTGCTTATAACCATAGTCAGCCATCTTACCGGCCAGTAATTTGAAATAAACCTGAGTAAAGTAATCATTGTCCATCGGCAACAAAGTACCGTCCAAATCGAATAAAACTGTTGTAATTTTCATAATGTACCTCTTACTTTTCTAACGAATGAAATATCGGTTTCATCTTTTGATATGTACAGAAATACTCAAAACCCAAATCCAAAAGGTATTGCTTAGTCGCCTGAAAATGGCTTGCTAACTGTCCTTGACGGTGACTGTCAGAACCAAGGGTAATAATGTTTCCCCCTAAGCTTTTATAAAGCAATAATATTTCCTTACTTGGCGTGCTGTCTTTTAAGCCGTAGCGAACATTCGAGGTATTGATTTCAATTCCTTTTCCTTCGCTGATTGCTTTCTTTAGTATTTCCGTTATCAGTTGTCGATTATTATCAAAAGGATAAATCCCTTTTCGATCGTATCTAACTATACTGTCTAAATGCCCTAAAACACAATAATCGTGATAATTATTCACTAAATCGTAGATTTCCTGATAATAGCGGTCGTTATACTCCTTTTGAGACCGGTTGAGCTGAAATTCATCAGTCCAAATACCGTGATTATCAATCGCATGGACTGACAAAATGACAAAGTCCAAATCATAAAGTGAATATACTTCTTCAAACTGTTTCAGCCAAGGCATCTGCATTCCAAACTCATAACCGAATTTAACGGTAATTTGATCTTGATATTCTTTTTGATAGGCTTTTAACGCTTGACTGCTTCTGATATGATCAGTCATATAAAGACTTCGATCTAATTTTTCTTTTTCTTCAACTGTGGCATTTTCAGGCCAGCTCTTTAATAAACCGAAATCAATATGATCGGTTATACAAATTTCATCCAGTTTTAGTTTAATGGCGTCTTCGATAACTTGACGCATCGGATAATCACTGTCAGGAGAAAAGCTGGTATGAACATGATAATCTGCTAACATAAATTACCTTCCTGACTTTCGAGATAATCTCTTCTGGTAATAACATTAATCTGATAGGCTTGTTCGCCCTCGCAATAATCGGCAAAAAACTGGAAGCCTCCTTTTTGAAAAACTCTCCTTAATTGATTATTTTCTTTTTCGTTAGCCGAGAAGATATAATCCATTCCATAATTGGCAAATAGGTCATCGCAAAGAACTTTAAGTGCTTCAACCATTAGTCCCTGACCCCAATAATCACTGGCCAAAGCAAAGTCGAGTCTTAAACAATTAAACTGCTCAAAACCCGCAACTCTTTTTTCATCGGACAATTTCAAAAATCCGATAATTTCACCACAATAGTCAATAGCCAAAGCATCTTTACGGCTGACAAAAGCGTCGAAACGCTGTCTGTTTGTTTCTTTTTCGCCTTGCAGCTGCCAATTTATCAGCTTACAAAAAGCGGTATTTGAAGAATACTTATAAACATCATTAAAATCGGCTTGAGAAAACGGTCTTAAACAAAGTCTGGTTGTGTTGTAACGCATAACAGTCGTATCAATATTCATAAGTAAGCCTATCCCCCTTTAAAACATAACACCAATATTTTAATTCAAATAAAAACGATATTCAACCCAACAAAAAATGAGGCATTGGCTCACCTATAATAAGAGTTTGTTCTTTCAGATAATAAGAAAATGGGGGATTGTATCATTAACTTGTAATGATTTTAAAAACAATCAAGACTATTTTAATTGGACGAGCTTTCATATAATTCACGCCAAATTGCCAAATGATTTTGCGCCGAATTGCCAAATGAGTTGTTGACTAATTGCCAAGTGACTTGTGTATGAGGCAATATCTATGGATAAATATTTAAAACGGTGTATTGATACAAGATTGAAAGATAAATTGGACAGTTCCGGTGCGGTATGGATTAAAGGACCTAAATGGTGTGGAAAATCTACAACAGCAGAGCAAATTGCCAAAAGCGCCGTATATATGCAAAGCAGAAAAGAAAGAGATCAAAACATTGCATTGGCTAAAAATGCTCCAGAATTACTTTTGGCAGGTGAAACGCCTAAATTGATAGATGAATGGCAAATTATTCCTTTTATATGGGATGATATACGTTTTGAAATTGATAAGCGTGCTGCTTTTGGTCAGTTTATTTTAACCGGAAGTGCTTCACCTTTGAATAATGAGGAACAACAGACAATTCAGCATAGTGGTGTTGGAAGAATATCAACTATTGTTATGCGACCTATGAGCCTGTATGAGTCCCTAGATAGTAATGGAGCCATATCTTTAAACTCTTTATTTAGTGGAGAAAAAGTTGAGCCAGCAGTATGTGATAAAAAATTAATAGATTATGCACAATATGCTTGTCGTGGCGGTTGGCCAAAATCTATTGGTGTATCTGAGAAAGTATCCATTGAAATAGTGAGGAACTATTACGATGGATTAGTTGAAAATGATATAAAAAGTGTCGATGGTGTTTCACGTGATATTGATAAGGTGAAGGCTTTTATGCGTTCGTATGCCAGAAATATTTCAACTGAGTGCAGTATACAAACAATTGTTGAAGATATAAAAGCTTGGAGCCCTAATTTAAGAAGTAAAACTACAATAAGGACATCTCCAACAAGGCATTTTATAGATCCGTCAATTGCCTGTAGGGCAATAGGGGCGGATAAGGAAGATTTAATAAACGATCTAAAAACATTTGGATTAATATTTGAAGATATGGCCATACGTGATTTAAAAATTTATGCAGATAAACTTGGTGGAGACGTTTATCATTATCGGGATAAAAATGGATTAGAGGCGGACGCAATTATTCATTTAGAAAATGGCAAATGGGCAGCATTTGAAGTTAAACTCCATGATTCTGACAGGATTGAAGAAGGAGCCCAGCATTTACTGAAATTAGCAAGCTTAATTGATGAACAAAAAATGAAAAGGCCGGATTTCTTGATGGTCATCACAGCAACCGAATACGCCTATCAAAGAGAAGATGGAGTATGGATTGTTCCGTTAGCTTGCTTAAAAGATTAAAAAAAGGACAATAGACTCTTGTATATCTATTGTCCTTTTCAAACCTTTTTAGCTTTAATTATTTACTTAGTTTATTAATCGTATAAATGAGCAACTCCTAAAGCAACTTCCATCATTCTAGTGAATGATAACTGTCTTTCTTCAGCAGTTGTTTCTTCATGAGTAACGATATTATCTGATACAGTTAATAAACAAGCAGCTTTCTTACCTAAATTTCTAGCATTAGCGAATAAAGCGAATGATTCCATTTCAGCACATAAGCAATGATACTGATTTAATGATTTGTCAACTGCAGCAGCCATAACGCTTTCATCATAATAGAAGTTATCACTTGAATTAACACAACCTTCAAGTAATGAATAACCTAATTGACCGGCACTTTCTCTTAACTGCTGATTTAAAGTAGCATCTGGTAACATTACTTTTTCATCATAGCCAGCAAACTGTTTAGCGTATGATGATTCAGAATAAGCACCGTCAGCTAATACTACTTCGTACAACTTAATTTCCGGTCTCATTGCACCGGTTGAACCAATACGGATAATTGCTTCAACGCCATAGAACTTAAATAATTCATAAGAATAAATACCGATTGAAGGCATACCCATTCCTGAACCCATAACAGATACTCGATGTCCCTTATAAGTTCCGGTATAGCCTAACATACCACGAACATTGTTGAAACAAACCGGATTTTCTAAATATGTTTCAGCCACGAATTTTGCTCTTAAAGGATCTCCAGGCATTAATACTAACTTTGCGATATCGCCATTATTGGCACTGTTGTGTGGTGTACTCATTTTATTTTTTTCCTCCTAATAAATACATTTCTTAAAATAATTCTACCAAATTATTAAAGCGTTTTCAATTTTTATCTAGTGGTTTTCACTCTTATTCAGATTCCACTTTTTCTTTTCTTTTTTGTTGACATTTAAGTTGTTAATTCGGAAAATAACACCGTTTTCCAGATTTTCTGCTTCGATTGAATAACCGTAAGTATTGCACACCTTATAACAGATACTCAAACCTAAACCGAATTTACCTTTATCACCCTTTTCAAACGGTTTAAACATTTTGTCGATACGATCCTGACTTAATGAAGGCCCATCATTACTAATGGTAAATTCATCTTCGTTTAAATAGATATCGATTTGACTTTTCGCATATCTTAAAGCATTATCCAGCAAATTTGATACCACAATTCGCCAGCTTTCTCTTTCGCCTTTAAAATCTGCCTGGTGCAAATCAACATTGACTTTAACTTCCGGCCTGATCATCTTCAGTGAAGTCAGAACATCTTCAACCACATCTTTCATATCGCAGACTTCATCACTGTCTTTACCCAATGATTTGACATAATCCAGACGGTTTAACAAAAGCAGGCTGTAAACTTTCTTTTCTAAACGATCGGCGTTATCGATGATGACATCAACGCTTTTCTCTAAAGTATCATAAGGATAAATACCGTCTTTGATACTTTCGGCATAGGATTTAATTGTCGCAATCGGCGTTTTCAAATCATGTGAGATATTATGAATCATCTCTTCTTTTAATTCTTCCTGACTTCTTATTTGGCTGTGCATTGATACCAGAGCATCTGCCAGTTCACCGATTTCATCTTTTCGATTGATATTCAATTTAGCATTCTGCTCACCGTTTTTGATTTTTTCAATATAGCTTTGCATTTGCAATAGCGGAGTAATTATTGTTGAAACCCACAAAGTAAGCAGGATAAAAATAAAACCGAAAACTACCGCACTGTTATTCGATACCGAATTAAGCAGGGTCGCCTCAATAGCTTTGCCGTAATTCTGGTCAACTAAAGAAATCATCTTAATATTATTACCTCTAATGGTCAGGTAATAATTGTATTTCATTCCCCGATACATCAGGCTGTCATCAACATTGGCTTCTGTTTCGCTGACAATCTGATTTACCATTTCGATAAAATCACTGTCAACTATTTTATTGGAATAAAACTGTGCGCACTTATTGTTGACATAAACAAAATGCATTACATCCTGGTCATAACTGAATTCGGTCGAAACCTTATCGTTATCCAAAATGTTCATTGCTACTGTATTTTGTGAACGATGCAATAGAGAAGTTACCTGACTGTCGACGAAATCGGCAATATTTCCTCTTTGATATACCGAGAAGAAGAATACCAGAATAACTCCCAGCGTTACAACGATCACGCTCATTTGCTGAAACAGGGATAAATCCATCAGCGACTTAAATAATCTACGCATTAGCCTAAACGATAGCCAAATCCATAAATAGTAGTAATAGAAAGATTTGGCATTTTCTTTCTTAATCTTCTTAATGTATCATCTACAACTCTATCACTACCGAAGTAATCATCGCCCCAGATAACCGTTAAAATGTCATCTCTTGAAAAGGCAGTTGATTTGTGTTTGACAAAAAACATCAACATTTCGTATTCCTTGTTGGTTAATTCAATTTTTTCCTGACCGTCAAAGACCTTTCTTTGTGATTCGTCAATAGTATAACCGTCAACTACCAGTTTATCATCTTTATAAAAGCGTTTAAGAATATTGTTGACTCTTAAAACAACCTCTTTCATATTAAACGGTTTGGTTATATAGTCATCGCTTCCTTTTTCCAGTCCGATAATCCTGTCAAACTGCTGATCACGGGCACTGATAAAAACAACCGGTTTATTGCTGTTTTTCTCTTTAATTAATTCAAACAAATCAAACCCGCTTTTTTCATCAAGCATAATGTCCAACAACCATAAATCAATTGACTGGTCATCCACACATTCAAGTGCCTGATTGTAAGTGTAAAAGCTTTTGACTTCATAGCCTTCTTTTTCCAAGTATCTTTTCATTAGTTCGTTTAAATCTTTTTCGTCATCGACAACCGCAATTATTTTTTTCATTTTCACCACACCTTACAATTATTATTCTATCACAGATAAAAATATTCTGCTCTACTGTATGATGAGGTCACTTTGTATTATTTATTTAATCTGTTCATTTTTTGTCGCAATAATCCTATTATAACATTAGCACCAACACTAATTAAAAATCATGTTTTATCTTCCCTAGTGCAAAAGTCAAGTAATGTGGAATTGTTATAATATCTCCTTCTTCGCTAACATTAAGAAAGATTATGCAATTATTTGGGTTAATAACTATATTAGGAAAACGAAGTGATATGTTAGATATAATATTATCCACATCAAGATTTCCGGAAAAGTCTGAACAATATTCTGGATTAGTCCAAAAATTAATTTCAATCAATTGCATGTTATTTCTTCTAGCAAATTCTCTAATAGTTTCTGTTTTATCACACTGACGAATTCCGACTAATAGAAGCGGCATTGTTTGTTTTCCTTTTAACCACTCATCTAAATACTCATCTACTTTTCTAGCAAAATACATAAATTAACCTCATTTCTTTGAATTTCAGATTTTAAGAAATTCCGAGCGACTTTATAAAAGATTATTAATATTATGCACTAATGGTCACCTTCTATTACAAAGCTTTTAATCGAAAAGTCATCGATTTCTTTTAACTTTTTTTGTTTTCTAAATCTGTTACCCTTTATCCCCTAAGTCAAAAGAAAAGAGCAGCCGGAAATGCTTAGTCATTTTCCAACTGCCCGGTTTTCCATTATCAATGAATGACAACCAACCGGCAAAACAAAGATTAATATTCTTTTATTGGTTTGTCAGTTGCTTTAAATAATCATCGAAATACTTTTCAACAATTTCTTTGTTAAAAGGAGCTTGATTGTTTATTACCTGCAATTTGATTCTTTCCATCTCTTTTTTGATTATTCGATCGATTGCTTCAGGATAGTGCATTTGATTTTTATGCAGCTGATATTCATCCAAATCCAATGTTACCATTGTTTTATCGGTAAATATCTTAAAATCGATATCATAATCAATATATTTGATTGCCTCCGTATCATACAAGGCCGGCGAAGCTAAATTACAGTAATAATAAATCCCGTCTTCTCTAATCATCGCAATGGTATTGTACCAGCGATGAGTGTAAAAGAAACAAATGGCAGGTTCCCTTGTGTACCAGCGTCTTCCATCAGATTCTATGACCCAGGTCTTATTTGTAACAACTACATAATGGTCTTCATCGCTTTCCAAGACATATCCCTGATCCCAAGTACGATGCAGCGAACCATCATGTTTATAAGACTGAATATATACTTCTTTATGTGACTGTGGTACCATAAACCTCCTACTTCTTCATTACCGGTTTTAATATATTATACAATAATGGTACTAAAATCAAATCAACAATCATTGTCGGAATGATATAGCCACCGTTATACAATAATGAACCCCATAAATCAGTTTCCCAAACAATCATTCCGGCTGCTGTTGAGCTTGCCAAACGAATTAAGTTGGTAATTACAACACCAGGGAAGAACCATTTGAAATTCTTAAATGCACTTGCCAAACCGTAGGCGCAATAAGCAACCACATAATCCAGTAATAATGAAACAATACCATAATATGTAATTGAACCAATCGCAAACATTAAAACGATAGAAACAAGACATACTAACAAGCCTTTTTTAACTCCTAAGTGATAACTTGCTAATAAAAGAGCAACTGTCGCAAATGACAAACTGCCACCCTGCGGCATTCTGAATAAATTCAAAACATTTGTAACATAATCCAATGCTACAAACAATGCGGCATACAAAGCGATGTACACCAAATCTTTAACACTACTTTTTTTCATATAAAAAAACCTTTCTACAGGTCCCCTTAATAGATCTTCCTACGCTAGTACTAACTAGATCAGGTCTAAGGGTCTATCTCAGCCAGTTAAGGCACCCCTGTCTGTGCTTTATTATAGCCTATACCCTTAGCCTAATCAAGCAAAAATCGAATTAATTAGGCAAAATGAAATTATTGCTGTTATCGTTTTTGACCAATTTATTTTCGCAATCAAAAACGGCAAGTATCTTTTTAACGATACCTGCCGCAGTTTTTAACCGTTAATGATAAAGCGGTTGTCATCCATTACAATAGTGCTGTTATATAACTGGCTTAATAGATTAATCATATAATCAACATCACTGCTGCCGCATGTTTCATAGCTGGAATGCATAGCTAATTGTGCCAAGCCGATATCTGCCATATTGACAGGCAGATTTATCGTGCTGATAGCCGCCTGAGTTGAACCGCCTCGACTGTCGCTTTTATTTGCGAAAATCTGGTAAGGAACTTTGGCTCTTTGACATAGCTGTTTACAGATTGCCACACTGACGGCATCACTGACATAGCTTTGTGAAGCAGACGTTTTAATAACTACCCCTTCATTCATATATACCTTGTTAAAACTGTCATATAACTCCGGATGATTTGGATGGACAGCGTGAGCATTGTCACAGCTCATCAAGAATGAATTAGCCAAAATAGCCTTGATATCACTGTCAACATAATAGAAAGAAGCGAATATCCTTTCGATTACATCCAGTAAAAATCTGCTTGCCATACCCTGCTTTGTAACGGCACCGACTTCTTCATTATCAAATACGGCCAGCACATTGATTGACTGACTGCTGTATGAGTTGATAAAAGCGACCAATGAAGTAAAGACACTTTCCAAATTGTCAATCCGACCCGAAGAAATAAACTGCTGTTTCTCACCCCAGATTCTGGCTTTCTGACGATTATAGAAGAATAAATCGTGCGCTAAGATATCCTGCTTATCCACATGCAGCCTTTTGGCCAGAAATTCCTTAAAAAACGGTTGTTCTTCCTGCAAGGCCATAATCGGAACCAAGTCAACCTGTGGGTTATATTTATAACCTTCATTGATTTGACGGTTTTGATGAATAGCGACATTCGGAATTATGGCAACATCTTCATCCAGATCAACCAGCTGGCTAACCACTTGCCCGTTCTGGTTGAGCACTACCCTGCCGGTTAATGATAAAGGCTTGTCAAACCAACTCGACAAAATGGCTCCGCCATATACTTCAACATTTATACGACCGTACTTGTCCGAAGTAATATCTTCAACCGGTTTCACCTTTAAAGATGGCGAATCACTGTGAGAAGCGACTATATTAACACTCTTTACATTGTTCATTTCCGGAATTTTAAAAGCGATTAAACTGCTTTGATTTCTAACCACATAATAGTAACGGTTATTCTGCAAATTCCAAGTTGAATTCTCTCTTAAACGAATAAAGCCTGCCTCATCCAATCTATGACAAACCGTATCGATTGCCATAAAAGCACAGTGGCTCTGATTTAAAAAATCTATAAAAGCACTTTGATTACTCATTTTCCTTCCTCCTTCTGCCTATCAATATCCCGTCACCGATTTGGTAATACTGACACTGAAACTGTTTGCTTTCGAGCATATCATTACGAAACTTACCTAATTTTTTAACTAAAGGAACCAGCCTTTTGGTTTGCAGAGTTTCGGGATGGTCAATAAAGCCGTGGAAATAAACATCATCGACAATTATATAGCCATCCGGTTTTAAATTCGGCAGATACATTTGTAGTAGCTGCTGATTATGTGCTTTCGGTCCATCCAAAAACAAACAATCAAACTCACCGGTTAAACTAAAGCTTCTGGCATCAGTTAAAATCGGTTCAATGCGATCATTCAGGTTGGCTAAACTGATATTTTCCTTGGCTTTCTGATGTCTTTGGGGATCAATTTCCAAGGTAACAATCCGCAAATCCGTTTTACTGCTGGCAAAACAAATACTGCTGTAACCGACCGCTGTGCCGACTTCCAGCAGGGATTTGATATCATGATCTTTGATAAAGCTGATCACAAACTCCAAACCCTCATCCTCAATAATTGGAACTTTATCGGCTAGTGCTTGCTGTTTTATATGACTGATTAATTCCTGATTAATTTCAAACACCAAAAAAACTCCTTTAATCTACTTGATTATATCAAATTTATAACTCATTTGCCGAAAAATAAGCTACAATATTGCTAGGAGATTTTTTATGAGATATCAAGATTTGACTGAATTAAAAGTTACCGGAAAAAAGATCGCCGTAATCGGCTACAAACCTTATGTTGCTTATGTATTAACTGTCATACTGGTATTTGTTATGTGTATACCGTTATACAAGCCGCTTGGCATTGTTGCGATGGTATTATTGACAATCATGATTTGTCATTTTATTATGACAAACAACAAGCCGACAATTGCGGTTTATGACAGCGGTTTAGTCATCTATGATCCCAGAAATAAAAATAAGGGGCGTTTTATCGCCAAAGATAAAATAATCTCTTACCATCTTTCCAATTACAATCGAATAGAAATCCAATGTGAAAAGGAAGAAGTTTTGGTTGAAACATTCCAGATAGTCAAAGCCGTATTATATTTGGCAAAGGTCGCAAAAAGAAGTTAACTATAAATTTTATAGTTATCTGCCGCTTTAGCTCAGTTGGTAGAGCAACTCATTCGTAATGAGTAGGTCGTTGGTTCAATCCCGACATGCGGCACCATATATCAGTTTAAGATGCTGTTATCTAAGTTATTAGGAAGCAGCATCTTTTTTATCCGAAAGTCAAAAAAAGAAGACCATAAGTCTTCTATAAACATACCTGATTATTTGGCTTTGCCAAACTTCAGTTTTTAGCAGCATCCCTTAATTAAGAACTTCAAGCATTTTTTCAGCATCCTGATCGGCTTTGACCTTATCGTTTGCGTAGATAATGGTTCCTTCCTCATCGATTAAATAGGTTGTTCTGACAACTCCCATTGAGGTTTTACCGCACATTGTTTTCTGATGATAAACATCATAATCGCAAATAACTTTCTTTTCCTCATCAGATAATAAGGTGATTTTCAAGTCATACTTGTTTTTAAAATTCTGATGCGATTTTACCGAATCCTTGCTTACCGCTAAAATAACCACCCCTTTTTGGGCAAATTCTTCTTTTTTCAAACTGTAGCTGCAAGCCTGTTTACTGCATCCTGCCGAATTATCTTTTGGATAAAAATACAGTAAAACCTTTTGACCACGATAATCAGACAAACTGTGTTGATTTCCATCCTGATCCAATAAAGTAAAATCAGGTGCTTTTGTATTAATTTCTAACATATCATTTCCTACCTTTCTAATGTATAATCCCATTGCTCACGGTTAAACCCAACCAAAGCAAAATTTTCACCGATTAAGATTGGCCTTTTTACTAACATACCATCGCCGGCTAATAAATTGAATTTTTCTTCTTCGCTGATTTCTTTCAATTTTTCTTTCAAATGATATTCTTTATAGAGTTTTCCCGAGCTATTAAACAGTTTATTAACAGGTAAGCCGCTTAACTGCTGTACCATCTTTAGCTCGTCATAAGTTAATCTGTCTTCTTTAATATCCCTAAATTGAAAATCCAGTCCCTTTTCTTCCAAATACTTTTTCGCCTTTTGACAAGTCGAACACTTGTTGTAACAAACAAACAGCATCTTTATTTCCTCCTGATCTGATTATAACTTCATCAACATTTGTTGCAGCTGATTGGCGCTCATTCTAATAGCACCATCACCTAAAACCATATTCTGCACCGCCATATCGCTGGTTGCTACCGTTATCTGGTAACTTTTAATATTCTCATGCACCATCTTTTCGATAAAAGAATCGGCATTCTGATTTTCCCGAGTATAAACGACGGTTGTATCTCCCATTTTAATCTGCTTGCCGAGATTATCATTTAAGCGGTAAGCATCAAATATTATATAAGTTTTATAGCCCTGATAACCGGCAAGTGAAGCAATATCATTTATCAGAATATCTCTCGCTCCATCTAAATTATCTTGCAGGAAAGGTTTAACTTTCTGATAACTGAATAAAATATTATAGCCGTCAACAATCAACATCTTCGGTTTGTGCTCTGTTTTCTTCGGCTGACTGACCGGCTGATTAAGCGGTTTCTTTTTCACCATCTTTTTTTCTTTGCGGTTTCTTCCACCCATACTGTTAAAAACATAATCCAGCTCTTTCTGCGATATTTCATTACTGAAAGCCGTATTGTCCGATTGGGTGGCAGTAGATTGATAATCTTTAATATGAATATATTGTTCCATTAAGTCATAAGGCACATAAAAACTGCTGCCATGGGAACAGAAGATACTGCCGGTTGGATTAGCCAAATCTTTTTCACTGTCATAACCATACTGCTCTATTACTTTTTCGCTGTCATGACAAAGGTCATATCCGGCAGCTGTCAAATCAATTTTACCGGTTGAGGAGGTTAGGGAATTTAAAATCAGCGGATAATCATTTAAGAGGATTACCGGTGCTTTACCACTGATAAAAGCATCCTGTTGATCACCGTCAACCTTCATATTGCGGCAATGCATATTCTCTAAATCATATAAAATACGGCTGAGATACTTCTTAGAAGCCTTAATTGAGAAATAATAATACGGCTCAAGTAAGACACTTTCCGCCCGTTTTAGTCCGTTTCTGACCGCTCTTAACGCTGCCTGGTAGAAATCATTTCCCTCGGTATGTTTTAGATGACCTTTGGCAGCTATTAAAGAGATTTTGACATCGGTCAATTTACTGCCGGTTAAAACCCCGATATGTTCAATCTTTTTCAGGGCACTTAAAATTGAATTGGTCCAGGTTAGACTGAGTTGATCGTTTTCCAGCAGATTTTCCACTTCAATTCCCGAATCCCGTGGCAGGGGTGTCAACAAAAGATGGACTTCACTGTAATGCCTTAACGGTTCAAAATGACCGTATCCGATTGAAGGGGATGCAATGGTTTCCTTATAGAGTATTTTGGGGGCAGTCAGCTCAATATCAATCCCACTGCGTTTTTTTATAATCGCCTTGATAATCTCAATTTGAATTTCGCCCATTAAATACAGATAAATCGAATTAGTTTCATTCTGATAAGAAACATTTATCGACGGGTCTTCCTGCTGCAGCATCTCTAACTGTCTTATCAAAAGGTTTTTATCAACCTTGTCATCAGCCAGCAGTTGATATTGCATAAATGCTTTGGCGTTTTCCCTTTTCAACGGCTTTTCAATGCCCAAAGTCGCCCCACTGGCTAAACTCTGCAAGCCCTTAATAGCTACTATGGTCCCGGCCTCCACTTCAGTCACAGTCTGAAAATGATCGGCAGAAGGAATACACAATTGGTCAACCTTTTCATTTTCGGTTAATTTTTGTTTGGCTTTTAACACACCGCCGGTAACCTTACCGTAACACCATCTGGTATTATTCTGATCATAGGCCACCTTATAAATTCTTAGTCCAAACTCTTTAGGGTAGGTTTTTTCAATATAAAATTCGTCAATCCCATCCAGTAAAGCAACAACCCCATCATCTTTTAAGGCACTGCCGAAATAAACCGGGTACAATTCTCGATTATTAATCAGTTTAGCGATGTCTTCTTGGGTAATAGCGCCTTTTTCTTCATATAAGCGATAGATTGTATCGCTGCTTAACACTAGCTGTTCGTAATCAAAGTCATTGCTGAAATCAACGAAGTTACCTGTCAGTTTAGCGTCAATATCAGCGAGAATCTGCTCCTTGCTGAAAGAAGTCAGATCCATCTTATTAACAAAAAGAAATACCGGTAAATTGTACTGTTTAGCCAGTTTAAAAATCAATTCGGTCTGAGCCTGTACTAAATCCAGAGCCGATACTACCAAAACGATTAAATCTAAAACCTGCAAGGTTCTTTCCATTTCGCCCAAAAAATCTCTATGACCCGGTGTATCGACTAAAGTGATACTGCTGTTTTTGTAGTTAATCGTCGCACTTTTAGAAAAAATCGTTATGCCACGGCTTTTTTCCAAAGGGTCACTGTCCAAATAAGCGTTCTTAAAATCAACCCGACCCATTTTGCGGATTACTCCACCATGATAAAGACAACACTCATTCAGCGTTGTCTTTCCCGAATCAACATGTGCTAATATTCCCAGATTGATTTTCTTCATCAAACCTCATCTTTCGTATTTTTTCAGCAAGTATCCGCAAGCAAAATCAATGGCTTCTCTAGTCTTAAAGAACTTGCAAACCGCATTACCGACTTTCCCAATTCTGACTTGAGCGGTTTTTTCATACTGCCTGCCTATCTCAATAAACTCATCACTGTTCACTTCATAATCAAGATACTTCTTCCAGATGTTCTTACCGCCCTTTTTAATGCAGCCTCCTTGCAGAATTATCCCCCGTACCATTGAAAGATGTTCTGCCAAATGCCAGCTGGTGCAGTTATCATAATCACAACCTATTAATAAAGTATAGCTGTTATCTAACTGATACAGCTTACCTAAAGGCGATTTCATTCCCAAAGGGAAAGACAAAGGCTGGTTACTCATTAAATACTTACTGTCCTTGCCAATGGCAACAAAAGCACAATTAGGGTGGTAAGAATGATAAGCGGTTTTTCGACTTCTGATATCATCAACCAATACCCCCATCAGTCGATGTCCGCTGGTATATATGTCATAGCCCGGCATATTTTCTCTGATTTTATCAGCTAAATTCATCTTAACGGGCGGATTTTGCCAAAAAAGTGGCTCTGTGTTGTAATAATCCTGACAAGGCATAACAATATTGCCTTTTTCACCGACTATCTGCAGTAAAGCATCGTTAAAAGCTGCCGGCCCGCCAATGACATAGCCGACTTTGGCAAAACTGCTGTGGACTTCAACTGTCATATCGCTTTGAAGCCCAAGCTGATTTAACTGTTCAATGATTTCAGCTTTACTGAATGCCTCTTCTACAATTCCCTTATTTGATTTTTCCATACTCTTTTAACCACTCTACTAATTCATCATACTCTATTAACTGCTCTTTTATCGCTACCACCTGACCATCTTCAACAATATAGACTGTCGGGGTCCAATACATTCGATAGAAGTAATTGTATTGAATCTCATTAAGCTGGTCTTGGGTTTGTTTATCATCGGTAGGTAAATAATAAATTGTTATTGCATAATTTTCAATCAGCTGATTCAAAATCGGTTTAAATTCTTTACATGATTGACAATCATCATAACCGATATAGACAATAAAGCTTTCTTTATTTTCTAATTTTTCTAATACTTTATCGGCATAAGCAGTAACAACTTCCCCTTTAGTAAACTTTTTATTGCAGCCCAGCAATGAGATTAACAGTAATAATCCTATTAAGACCTTTTTCATCTTATTGCTCCTTAAACAAAGAATCAAATTCTTTTTGCAGGTTATATTTTAATCTGGCTTTTTGATTATCGGTCAGCGGTGCAGCTGTCGCATCGTGATTGCTGACGGTACCCTGATGCAAATTAACCAGTTTACCCTTTTGAACATAATATACCGTTGGGAAAAATAATTTGAGATTGCCTTCTTCATCCTTGCTTAAATAGTCCTTCGCAAATTCATTTAATGCTTCCAATGACTCGATATCATTCTGATTTTCTTCAGCGAGAAAATCCAGATAATATATTTTCAACTGATATTCATTACATACCTCATCCAAAATCGGCAACAAGTCATTACACCAAGGGCAGCTTTCATAACCAAAGTAACAAATAAAAGTTTTCTGCTGTTCTACCATTACCAAAAACTCACTAATTGAAATCTTATAAAAATTGTCGGTTTCCAAATTGTACCCCGACATATCATAACTATCAGTTTCCGGAAAACTGTAGGTTATTTCGGCTTTGCAACCTGCAAGTAATAATACCAGCAAAACAAGTAATACTTTTTTCATAGAAATAGTATAGCATTTTCTATTCACTTAGTCTAAAAATGAAAAAGCCAAGTTAATAATCTCAACTTGGCTTGTCCAAACCTGATTAATCTTCGTCGTCTTCTTCCATCTTGCTCTTAGCAGCTGCGATAACCTTATCAGCAACTTCTTTAGGAGCCTTTTCATAACGGATGAATTCTGAAGTATAAGAACCGTTACCCTGAGTCATACTTCTCAATTCAGTAGCATAGTTAATCATTTCAGCCTGCGGTACTTCAGCTACGATTACAGTTGTTTCATCGTCAATCGCATTGTTTTCCATAATCATACCTCTGCGTTTTGAGAAATCACCATAGATTGTACCAACATATTCAGCAGGAATAGTTACTTCAGCTCTGATGATAGGTTCCAATAAAGCCGGTTTTGCCAGTGGCATACCTTTCTTGTAAGCCAGTCTAGCTGCTGCCTTGAAGGCAACTTCCTTAGAATCAACCGGATGCATTGATCCATCATATAAAGTAGCTTTAACCTGAACAACTTTAAATCCGGCTAAAACACCTTTGTTCATTGATTCTCTCAAACCTGCTTCAACAGCCGGGAAGAAGTTCTTACTTACTGCTCCGCCGACTACCTCTTCAGCGAATACCATCTCATCCTGTTCAGGATTTGATTCAAATCTGATCCAAACATCACCGTATTGTCCGGCACCGCCTGATTGTTTCTTATGCTTACCTTGCACTTCAGCCTTGCCTAAAATTGTTTCACGATACTGAACAGTCGGTTCTGACAAGGTTACTTCAACCTTATATCTTGATTTTAATTTATTAACGATAACATCAATATGCTGATCACCGATACCGTATAATACCTGTTCTCTTGTTTCGGTATTGTTAATAACCTTCATTGATTTATCTTCAGCTGTCAATTTTGCCAAACCGGTTGATAACTTATCTTCATCATTTCTAGTCTTTGGCCAAATTGCCTTGCCTAACATTCCCTTAGGGAATTCAATCTGAGGATATTTAAGCGGATTAGCCTTAGTAGCTAATGTATCATTAACAGCTGTATTGTTTAATTTTAAGATAGCTCCGATATCACCAGTTGATAATTTGGTAACTTTTTCCTGGTTCTTTCCTCTTAAAACAACAATTGAGCCGCCCTTTTCGCTTTCTTCTTTAGTTGTGTTATATAAAGGAGTATCAAGAGTCAAGACACCGCTCATAACCTTAACATAAGAAGCCTGAGCAAAGTTATCACTTACAACCTTAAAGACAAAGGCACTGAAAGTTTCATCATCACTTGTTTTAACAGTCTTGCCGGTAACATCTGTAATCTGACCCTTTTCAACATAAGAAGGACAGTATTTAACGATTGAGTCCAGCAATACATCAATACCGACATTCTTAGTTGCGCTGCCGCATAAGATTGGTCTGATAACATCAGTTCTTAAACCGCTGGCAACGCCTTTAATCATTTCTTCTTCAGTAAACGGTTCTTCCATTAAGAACTTTTCGGTTAATTCATCGTCAGTCATTGCTACTGCTTCGCATAAATCATGGTGTCCCATTTCAACTGTAGCGGCGAACTGTTCCGGAATTGATACTTCCTGACCATTAATATGAGCTTTTTCGCTGATAACATTGACAGTTCCTACAGCTTTGCCATTTTCAATAATCGGTAAAACCAGCGGAGCTGCCTTACAGCGTTTTTCCAACTCGGTAACAACTTTCTGATAATCAGCATTTTCTTCATCTACTCTGGTAACAAAGAAGAAGACCGGTAATTCCTTACTTAATGCCTGACGATAAGCCTTCATAGTACCCGGCTGAATACCGTCTTTAGCGCTGACAACGATCATTACGGCATCGCATACTGCTAAAGCCGCAACCTGTTCGCCGGCAAAATCCATAAAGCCCGGAGTATCGATAAAGTTAATCTTGCAGTCTTTCCATTCGATTGGAACGATTGAAGAATAAACTGTCATTCCTCTTTTAATTTCTTCTGTATCGTAGTCAATAATACTGTTGCCGTCTACAGCCTTACCGAAACGGTCTGTAACTTTAGTATTGAATAACATTGATTCCAATACTTCACTCTTACCTGCTCCTGTATGACCCAATACAGCAACGTTCTTAATGTTTTTTCCTGAATATTCTTTCATATCTTTCTATCTCTCCTACTTTAATAAAGCAGCTATTTCTTCATTATTATTCTTTACTAAATAATAATCCAAAGCAGTTCTGCCATCTTTATCCTTTAATGTTACATCAGCGCCGTTTTTTACCAGCAGTGAAACAAGTTCATCAAAGCCGGCATAGCATACACGCATCAAGGCTGTACAGCCCATTTCATCCTGTAAATCGCAATTTGCTCCTCTTGAAAGCAAGACTTCGACAACAGCGATATTTCCGGCTGAACAAGCTTCCATCAAAGCACTTCTGCCTTTGACATCTTGAGCATCAATATCAGCATTGTGCTTCAATAGTAATCTGACAACATCGTCAAAACCATAGAAACTTGCCCGCATCAATGAATTGTTCTTATTATAATCAGCGGCATTTACATCGCTGTTAGCTTCAAGTAACATTTCACATACTTCTAAATAACCTTTTTTACAAGCGCCCATTAAGGCTGTTTTTTCGTGATAATCACGCAAATCAACATCTGCACCATTATCCAATAACAAACGAGTCATCTGAATTCTGCCTCTTTTCGCAACTCTCATCAAGGCAGAGCGTTGCTGCTGGTTAACTACGTTAACATTTACTCCTTTTGCGATTGTTTCTTTTACAACATTGATATCATTGTTGAATGCTGCTTCGAAAAACTGTTTTTCTAAATTGTCCATAACCTTAATTCTCCTATTCTGTTATTGTACAAAAAAGATGCCACTAATAAAGCACCTTAGTATTTAAAAATCATTTTTAAAGAGCCCACCATCTGGTGGAAATCTTCCCCGCCAACAGCGTTACCGATTCCAGCCCACTTATACATTTCCATATTTGCTGACTCCTTTTTGATATAGATTAATTCTAGTATGAAAGTCCTTACATTTCAAGACCAAAACAAAAATTAATCCCTTTTTTATTGAATAGGTTTTAGAAAATTAGTAGAATAGATATAAAGAGGTAATATTAATATGAGAGAACCAACATTAGTTATACTAGCAGCAGGATTAGGAAGCAGATATGGCGGATTGAAACAAATTGACTCTATCAGCGAAAACGGGGAATCGATTATCGACTTTTCAATCTACGATGCTTACCAGGCGGGTTTCAGAAAACTGGTATTAATCATCCGAAAAGAACATGAAGCTCTTTTTGATGAACATATCGCCAATAAGCTACGCCCTTTTATGGAAGTTACTTACGCTTATCAGGATATCAAAGACTTGCCTGAAGGTTTTAATTTAACAACTGCTCGTACTAAACCTTGGGGCACTACCCAGGCCCTTTTAGCTGCCAGAAGTGTAATTGATGGTCCGTTTATGGTTATTAATGCTGATGATTTTTACGGCAAGCAGTCATATCAGATTATGTATGACTTCTTGACTACGGAAGTAAAGCAGGCACACTATGGAATGGTTTCTTATCAGTTAAGCAAGACTTTGACCGATAACGGTTCGGTAACCAGAGCCATCTGTAAGAAAGATGACGACGGCAATTTAACCGAAATTGTTGAAGTGCCAAAGATTATCAGAAAACAGAATAAACCGCATATCGTTAATGATGACGGTTCAACTATCGAAGTTGAAGACAGTTTGTGTTCAATGAATTTCTGGGGATTTGATGAAAGCATCTTCCCACTGTTGCAGGAAGATTTTTGTAACTTCTTAAAAGAAAATATCAATTCAGACAAGAATGAACAGGTTCTGCCTACCAGCATTGCCAATCTGGTTAATCAAGGAAAAGTTAAGGTAAAGATTATGGCAACTGACAGCCAGTGGTTTGGAGTTACTTATCCTCAGGATAAAGAAGGAGTTATCGCCAAAATAGCCCAATATAAAGAGGACGATATTTATCCATTTGATTTATGGAGCGTTGATTAAAAAATATACCCTGTAAGATTAATTACAGGGTTATTTTTAATTTGGCTATCATTTGACATAATACTTTTTCATCGAGATCATAACCGCTTTTTACCCAACAGGATACCAGAATAAAGCCGTTGGAAAAACAGGAAAATGCCTCATACTTTTTGATCTTATCCTTTTCTGTAATACTATAAGCATCATAGAAATAGTCCATCGCATTAACAAAAAAGCTGTATTTATCCGCTTTTTCCAAAAACAGTTTGAGCTTACTGTCATTGTATCTGATGTCCTTTAATAAACTGATTAAAAGGTGCTCATCCACTTCCGTCTGATTAAACAGGCTGTAGTGATTCATATTCAGTTTCTCAATAATTGAATCAAAATAATCGTGATGGACATCCTGCAATAATTTGTTCATATTATCATAGTAATAGTAAAAGGTGCTGCGATTAATCCCAACCTTTTGACAAAGTTCGCTGACGGTTATCTTATCAAAGCCCTTTTCATCAAGCAATTCCAGAAATCCGTCTTTAATATCCTTTTTCGTAATCAAGTTCTTTTTTCGATAATTCATAAGCAAAATCCCACACTGAAGCCATTCTGTTGTTTTAACATTGTACCACATTTGATAATATATTCACATATCATGGGAGGATTATCAATGTCAAAAGTATGTGTTGTTACCGGTGGCGGTAGCGGAATGGGCCTTGAAGCCGCAAAAGTTTTAGGAAAAGAAAGAATTGTTGTTATTTCAGGAAGAACTGAGAAAAAGTTACAGCAGGCTTGCGAAACTTTAAAAGAATGTGGCTGCGATGCTCATTATTTTGTTTGCGACACTTCAAAAAGAGATAGTGTTAAACAATTAGTTGAATTTGCTTGTTCTTTAGGTGAAGTTACTAACGTAGTTAACTCAGCAGGATTATCACCAAATATGTCTGATCCTGAAACTATTTTAAGAGTTAATGCTTTAGGTACTGTTTACATTAATGAAGAATTCAGCAAGGTTATGCAGCCAAATACTGTTATCCTAGATGTTGCTTCTAACTCAGCTTATGTTTTACCATCATTCTTAATCAACAAAAAGATTTATCTATTAGCCGATCAGGACGAAGATTTATTCGTTACAAAGATGCTCAAAAAAGCAAAGATGGCCAAGGAAGGCTACCAGCGCAGCGGTTTAGCTTATTCTTTATCAAAGAATTTCGTTGTCTGGTATGCTAAAAAGTGCGCATATGAATATGGCCCTAAAGGAATCAGAGTTGTTTCATTGAGCCCAGGCTTAATCGCAACAGATATGGGTAACCTTGAAAAGAGCGAAGGTGGATACCTTGTTCCTCTAACAGCTGAAAACAGAATGGGTAAACCTGAGGAATTAGGTTATGCCATCGCAACTGTTGCTGATGAAAGAAACGGTTACTTAACAGCTGTCGATGTTCTCTGTGACGGTGGAGCTACCAACAGAAAAGAATTCAAGAAATAAAGTCACCAGTCAAGTCATTTCGCTAATCCGAAATGACTTTTTTAATTATGTATGCGTTTACATTTTTCATTTATCCCTGTATAATTAATCTAGTTATATAGAGGTGGGGAAATGGACATATTTGATAAATTATGCGACAATTTGTCGCTGCAGGGCAACAGTACCATTTGCGATAAAAGCAACTATTCAGAAAATGATAATATTTTAAAACATCAACAGTTATTTGACTTTATTTTTACGAAATATCCTGAAAGTAAAGTCATTGAAAACTATCCTTTACAATTTGACGTTAATCACTTGCCGAACAAAAGAATCGGTTATCGTGACATCAGCAAGGTTAACCAGAATAATTGTGCTATTCCATTTTTATTATTTTTACCGACAAAAGATGATTATGCCATCATTCTATTAAGTAATAATGATTATATCGAAGCCAGAGGGATGCAATTCTGCATCACTCAAAAAGGCAGCACTTTAGCCGACTATTCGGGAATTATTTTAGCTTGTGATGTCGATTGTTTTGAATTGAAAGAAGTTATCAACGCGATATATAACGATAAAAACTCTATTGCTGCTCAGCAGCACTATTTAGACAATCGATATATTACCGATCCTGAAACCATGAAAGATAAATGCGTTAACTTAGCCAAAGAAATAATTTCAAAGGTTCAAACGCAGCTTTTAAATATCAGCCAGCAAGACAGACAGCCATTAATTGATAATACAATTATGGAAATCTTCTTGTTGAAAAAGGCTTTATATGTCAAATATATGGCCAATCAAAAAATATTATTAGATCGACACAGCGGTAATGCTAAAGAACAACGAGTATTTGCTAAGAGTTATATTGATGACATCCCTTTCATATCATATTACACTCTTTGGAATCTCAAACAATAGAAAAAGAAAACAGGGGGATAAACCTGTTTTCTTTTTTTGGGGGGATAAAATATAATTTGAAATAGAAAGGATATATGAGCAAGTCATTTCTTACTTGCAAGTATATGATAACAACAAATTACAGCGTAATTATCGGATAGATATGTGAAAATATGTGAAATAGCAGTCATAATATTAATTATCAGGTATGGTATAATTATCTAGCAATACTTTAGGAGATAACCCAAATGGATAAGGAATTATTTTTAAAATACGGCTTTACTTTATCGGATAAGCAGTTAAATCAATTAGACTTATACAGTGATTTATTAATTCAATACAACGAAAAATTCAATTTAACAGCAATTACCGATAAAACTGATATCTATGTCAAACATTTTTTGGATTGCCTTTATTTATGTAAATATCTTGTTGACAACTGCTCTTTGTTAGATATCGGAACCGGAGCCGGTTTTCCGGGGGTTGTCGTTAAAATCTTTTATCCGGATATGGATATAACCTTACTTGAACCCAACAATAAAAAAGTGCTGTTTCTAAATACCGTTAAACAGCAGCTGAATTTAGAAAAACTCACCATCAGCAATCAAAGAAGTGAAGATTACGCCAAGGATCATCGCCAACACTTTGACTATGTAACAGCCAGAGCAGTTGCCTCACTCAATATCCTATTGGAATTGGCTATCCCTTTGTTGAAAGTCAACGGCACTTTTTTCGCTATGAAAGGGCCAAAAGCCAACCAGGAATTACCGGAAAGCCAAAATGCCTTGAACAAATTATGTGCAACTGTTAAAGAAACGATTCAATACAATATCGTCGATAACAGCCGAAATCTGATTATCATTAACAAGGATCAACCAACAGCCGAAAAATACCCCAGAAATTACAGTCAGATAAAGAAAAAACCTTTATAAGTCAGGAGAAGCTATGTCAACATATCAAGTTATTAAAATGAATCAAATCAAGCCAAATCAATACCAGCCCCGCACAACATTTGCTGATGACTCTATTGAAGAATTGGCCCAGTCAATCAAGGAAAACGGTTTATTACAGCCTATTACTGTCAGAGAATGTGAAGACGGCTATCAACTGATTGCCGGAGAAAGAAGATACAGAGCCTGTTTGAAATTGAACAGGGATACTATTGAAGCCATTGTTATTAAGGCCGGGGAAGTACAAAGCGCTACCTTAGCTTTGATTGAAAACATTCAGCGGGAAAACCTTTCACCAATTGATGAAGCCAACGGTTATCTGCAGATGATCAGACTCACCGGTTTAACTCAAAGCCAATTAGGTCAAAAATTGGGCAAAAAACAATCGACAATCGCCAATAAAATCCGGTTGTTAAATCTGGATTTAGAATTGCAGCAGGCCATTAGTGATAAAGTCATCACCGAGCGACACGGCCGGGCACTGTTAAGTCTTGATGAGAAGCAACAAAAAGAAGTCTTAAAAAAGATCATCGCAAAAGAAATGAATGTTTCGCAAACCGAGCAATATGTTTCAGAGCATTATCTGCAGGAAAAGAAGAAGAAAACTCAAGTCAAGTGTTTCTCATTATCCGCCAAGATTATTATCAACAGTATTAAAGAAACCTATAAAAAAGTAAAAGAAATATCCAAAGATGTCCAGATGACGGAAAGCGAAGACGATCAAAACTATATAATCACATTTACCATCAAAAAATAAGTGTGATATGGTAAAATAATTGATGAGGTATAAAGTATGGGAAAAATTATCGCAATGGCTAACCAAAAAGGTGGTGTAGGCAAAACTACCACCAGTATTAACCTAGCAGCCGGTTTAGCCTATTTGAAAAAGAAAGTATTACTGGTAGATTTTGATCCTCAATCAAACACAACACAGGGGATTGGGGCAAGAAATAACATAAAAAAAAGCACCTATGATTTATTGTTAAAAAATGTTGATGTTAAAGACTGCATCATTCATTTAGATATTCCGCCAATGGACTTAATCGGCGCCACCATTGATTTGGCCGGCAGCGATTTGGAAATGGCCAATTACCAGAACGGACGGGAACAATTATTAAAAAGACAATTGGACAAAGTCAAAGCCGATTATGATTTTATCATTATTGACTGTCCGCCTTCTTTAGGTATGCTTAATACCAATGCTTTGACAGCGGCTGATTCGGTTATCATCCCGGTTCAGTGCGAGTATTATGCCTTAGAAGGATTAACTCAGCTATTATCTACCATTCGCTTAGTTCAAAAAATGTATAATCCTCATTTATATATCGAAGGCGTTGTATTAACAATGTATGATGCCAGAACAAAATTATCAATCGAGGTTCAGCAGGAAGTAAGAAAGTATTTCAAAGAAAGAGTATATAAATCATATATTCCGAGAAATGTGCGTCTTTCAGAAGCTCCTTCATACGGAAAGTCGATTTTTGAACATGATATCAAATCTGACGGGGCCAGAGCTTATGCTGCCCTAGCTAAAGAGGTTATCAACAAGAATAATTAGGAGGACAATTATGGCAAAAAGCAAAAAGAGCGACAGATTAGGGTCAGGATTAGCTGCCATTTTTGGAGAAGATGTCAATTCGGTTTTAGAAGAAATTCAAAATGGTTCCAAAAGCGAACAGTATGGCACCAAAACTGTTTTAAATGTCCATGACATTCGTTCAAATCCCTATCAGCCCCGGAAAACCTTTGATCAGAAAGCCTTAGAAGAGCTGGCTGCATCAATCAGAGAAAACGGTGTATTTACTCCGATATTAGTGCGGAAAAGTGAGACTGGTTATCAGCTGATAGCCGGTGAAAGAAGATTGAGAGCCTCTATCCTTGCCGAAAAGGAAGAGATCCCGGCTATTGTTATGGACTTTGATGATAAACAAATGATGGAAATTTCTTTGCTGGAAAATATCCAAAGAGAAGATCTGAATATCATCGAAGAAGCTAACGGATACAGTTTATTGATTGAAAAATTAGGCTACACCCAAGAACAGTTAGCCGATCGTTTAGGCAAAAGCAGAAGCCATATTACCAATGTGCTGCGTCTATTGAAACTGCCTAAGGAGATTATCGCTTATGTTCAACAAGGTCAATTGACTATGGGTCATGTTAAGCCGCTGATTACATTAGATCAGCAGCGGGCTGTCTCAATCGCCCAAAAAGCGGTAAAGGAAGGATTATCTGTTCGTCAAGTTGAAGCCTTAGCCGCTGATAATCAAGTTAAACCTAAAACCAAAAATACCGAAACAACCCAAAACCCATATATTACCGATTTACAGCACGAGATTGAAACAAAGCTGGCTGCCAAGGTTAAAATTGGCACTAACAGTCTGGCTATTTTCTACCAGGATGAAGATGATCTGAATCGAATTCTTGAAACCTTAGGTTTGATTGACTAAAAACAACTAAAGGCACAACCTCTTTGAAAGGTTATGCCTTTTCTTTATGTCTCTATTTTGTTTTACTATAAAACCTAACAGCCGGCTACATTAATATTAAATAATTCAATTGTTGCCGGAATAATACAGTTATTGACCTGTCTGGTTTCCTTTGACAAGTAAATGTGATCTAAGACCTCATTGATATTAGCGGTAATTGAACCGGCGGTAACTTCTTTAACGCTTGTCCCATCGTAATAATATGCCAAACGGAATTCACCGCCAAAATCACCGGTAATCGGATCAACTTGGAAAGATGAGAATTCAACAATTTCTAAATATGGCTGCTGTTTCATTTCCCCAACCGTTTTACTGCCCGGTTCGACCACAAAGTTGTTTTCAAAACCAACATCAGTCAATCCTAAATAATGAGCAAACTGTCTTGAGCCGACATAGTTAACATATTCACCCTGCTGCAAAACCGTAAAGTCAGTAGCTTTGACTGCTTCGGTTGAATACAAGACATTGCGGCTTGAATATGGCAGACTGGCTTTAACTTTTAAAGTAATCTTGTCACAGTCAGTACCCTTTTGCACTACATCACCGACTTTATTCTGGCTCATCTTGCTGTAAACGTCGGCAGTATTAATTTTATCCAGGAAATAGTGGAAAAATTCTCTCAAATCATTACCGCTGATTAATACATGAGCACCACTCATCTTTTTAACAGGTTGAGCCTTGCTACGGTCATTAGCCTTTTTAAATACCGCTTCAATTTCAGCTTTAATTGATTCGCTGTCACGGTCACTGCCGGCTTCGATCATATGATATACCTCTACCTCATGACTGCCGTCAGTCGAGTTGATTACTATTTCAACCATTTCATCGCTACTGTTAAATGTTATCTCTACGCCTTGTGAATTAATAATGTGACGATATTTCTGATTAACAAATACTTCATAAGAGTTAATCTTTTCAGTACCGGTTTCTTCGATTGATTCAACCGCAGTGATTACATTCTTTAATGAATCAAGCAAATTGAAATCTTTCTTCGCTTCAGTATAACTGACATTGCTTTCCAGCGGATAATATGGATTGAAAGCCAGTAAGGCATTTTCTTTCATATCCATAATGTCAGCCCGGATTTCTTCTTCAGTTTCACCGGCAAAGATTTCCTTTTTAGCGCTGCCTCTTAAAGTCTTATCCGGATTATCAACAAAAATTGTCAATGTAATTTTCTTTTCAGTACAAATACGGTGCTGATCAAGCTGATGTCTGATGAAGAAACATTGATGAGATTGTGTTTCATCACAAACAATCTGATAATCAGAAACATCGCAGCTATTTAATATACTTATCAGTTTATCCATCTTATCCTAATCTCACTTTCGTTTTAATATATGGACCGCCGTCACTTACGACTACCCATTCTTTATATCCCTTACCGCACATTCCGTTACCGTTGGTTTTAACCTCACCAGCTACCATTGATATATTAGCTAACAAATCAGGCACATAACCAGTCAAAACTACCGGTGTAAAGACTTTCCCGGTCAATTGACCGTCTTTAATCTCCTGAGCAGTTGACAAGACACATTGAATTCCCCAATGCTTAGGATCTTCAATACCGCTTTGACCATCGCTGATTAAGAAACCGTATTTAGTTGACTTTATCATTTCATCTAAGCTGCTGGTGCCACTACCGAAATAAGTATTTGTCATTCTGGTGTAGGCTTTACGTTTGTATGACTCTCTTCTGCCGTTGCCGCTTGGTTTAACATTTAATCTGAGTGCCGATAAGGTATCACTCATTCCGTTTTTCAGATAACCGTTTTCCAAGATGGCAGTTGTACCGGAAATAACCCCCTCATCATCAAAGAAATAAGAAGCGCTATCGGTTACTTTATCGGTACCGTCATACATATTAGTTATAGAGCTGGCGATTTTTTCCTGCATATGTTCTTTGGCAACCGCTCTGTTTTTAACAAACATATCCATTTCCAAACCGTGGCCAAATGCTTCATGAGCGATTAAGCCGGCAGCCTCAGGAGTGCAGATGACTTCATATTCACCCGGTTCAATGTTAGTTGCTTCAAACAATCTCATTAAATTGTTGTATGTTTCATCAAGATTCTTTTCAACCTGATCGAATAATTCCAAACCATCAGTTGATGAAGCTGAGGTAAACAACACATTGGTTTTGCCGTTTTTGAAAGCAACCGGAACTACTGCTGCCAGCGAATAACTGTAACTTTGTATTAAATCTTTGTTCTTAGACAAGAACATTTTATTAATAACATTATGATTGTATCTTACCTGACATTCAATAATTCCTTCTCTTTTTACCATCTGGTCGGAAATGGCTTTTATTTTATCCATTATTTGTTTTTTGGTAGTAGTAAGAATCGTATCGCTTTGGCAAGAAGCAAATTCTTTTTCGATTTTTTCTTCCTGAATTAATTCGGTTGGATAAACAGCCACATTAATTGACTTTAACATTTCATCCTGTTTATCTAACTGTTGGCAAATCATCTCAAAAGTCTTATTAACATCTTCTATCTCATTGAATGAATATTCCTGATAAACACCGTCCTTATATACTCTGACCACAAATCCTCTTTCAGAAAAGTTATTTGGAGCGATCGAACTGCGTTTTTGTGAAAACATATAAGACATTCCTGTTACATCGGTTGCTAAAACCGAAGCATATTGATAACGACTGTCCAGTAATTGAATTAATTGTTTTAATTTATCTTTTTGACTTAAAAGATACTCTGATTGATTCAATCTCATATATTGACCTTCTTTCTATTCTTTAATATGTTAATATTTCATAGCCGTCTTCGGTTACCAGTACGGTATGTTCCCATTGAGCTGACGGCAGTTTATCTTTGGTATAAGCAGTCCATCCATCTACTGCCGATACTCTCACGCCGCTTTTTTTCATATTCAGCATTGGCTCAATCGTAAATACCATACCCGGCACTAACAAACAGCCGGTATTTTTTTTGCCATAGTGGGTTACCATCGGATCTTCGTGGAAAGCATTACCGACTCCATGACCGCAATAATCTCTAACCACTTTATAACCGTTAGCTAAGGCCAGTGATTCTATCGCATAACCGATATCGCCCAATCTTCCGTAAGGCTTTACCTGACTTAAACCGACCTGCAGACATTGCTTGCAGATGTTGACTAAACGTTGTTTTTCATCCGTTGTCTGTCCGATAATGAACATTCTGCTGGCATCTGAATAATATCCGTTGTAGATGGTCGAAACATCTACATTAATAATCATTCCCTCACGCAATACGGCTTTTTTGCTTGGAATTCCATGACATACCACATCATCAATCGAAGTACAAACATGTTTAGGAAACCCGCCATACTGGTAAGGGGCACAGATTGCGCCATGTCCTTCCGTATATTCTCTTACCCAATCATCAATATCAGCAGTGGTTACTCCGGCTTTTATTTTGCTGGCTACATAATCCAAAACACCGGTATTGATTTTACCGCTTTCGATAATCCCTTCAATTTGCTGTTGAGTTTTAATCAATGAATCATTTGGTACACCGACCAAACCACTTTCTCGAAATTGAGCCAATTTAGCCAATGTTTTTTCTCTATCAAAATTAATCTGGTTCATAAGTACCTACCACCGAAAAAATCTTTACACCCATTTTGATATTCTGGGCTAATAATTCTCCTGAACCGACAATGGTTATATCTGAAGGAAGATAGTAACCTTTGGGAATCTTTATATCCGTATTTGAGGGACTTATCAGGTTAGTACCCTGATAAGTTGGAATAGTGCCGGTTATTTTTACTCCGTTTACATAAGCAGTATAACCTGCCAAAATATCAGCTGCCGTAGCAGTAGCCTGCTGAGTATCAACTTCAACATAGGTTCCCGTTACCAGCTGACCTCTGATAAAGGCAGTTTTGCCTTCTCTGATATCAGCTGCCGTCGCATTTGAGCCATTTGTTATCATATAACCGTTATCTTGATAATACTCACGAATAGTCTGTTTCATCGTTGGAGATAATACTAAATAAGCAGCAATTATTCCGACAAAAACAAATATCAAGGCTAAAACAAAAGCGTTTCTGCCATAATGCACTGTTACATATTCATATTCGTCATCGTCATCCAGATTTTCTTCATCTTCAGTCACTGGCTCCTCATCTGTTCTTGTCTTGTCGGAAATGACGATTGTTTGTTCGGTTTCCGCTAAATCCAAGGTCAAATCAGTCAAGGTTTCCGCTTTTTCTTCATCAAGCATAAATTGGAACTCAGGCTGCGGTTTTGTTTCTGTTGAATTGTCTTCTTTTTTCTTTTTCTTGAATAAATTAATCTTCATTATTCTTTTCCCCTTCGTATGTTCCGATTATGTTAAAAATCTTGACGCCTTTTTTGATATTGCTGCTGATCAGATTGCTGTCACCCTTGATAATAATGTCTTCCTTTAAATAAGCATTAGCGGATATTGTTGTAGCTGTGGCAGATGGATTAATTGTCTGCCCGTAAATTACCGGTAAGGTCCCGATAACCAGTTGCCCGTCGACATAAGCTGTCTTTCCCTGTAAGATAACATCACTGGTTGCTGTGGCATCAGAAGTATCAAACAGTATGGCCGAACCGTTGACCAGTTCTCCTTTTACATAGGCACTTTTACCATAGACAATATCTTCGCTGGTTGCTGTGGCTAAATTTGTATCTACATATCCTTCTTTTATCATTTGATTTAATACTTGGGTCTTCAAAACTTCTCTAGTAACAAAGAAACCGATGACTGAGCCAAGCATTAAAGCTGAAATCGCAATTATACTCATCCCCAAAATAATCTTTTTGTTTGTAGATTTGATAATATCCATATATTTCCTCCAACTCTAACTATTATTATATTACTCTTGTTAAAAAAGGTAAAATAATAAGCTTTTACCCTCAATCGGTCACTGATCCAAATTCTACCTTAATAACCTGCTGTAAATCTTCTAAAGCTACCTCGACCTGTCTGCCTACTTTTCCGGCACTGAAAACGATTTTATCGAATTGTTTCGCACTTTCATCAATGACCGTCACAAAGCTTTTTTTCATTCCTATCGGTGAGCAGCCGCCGTGAACATATCCGGTCAAAGCTAACAGTTGTTTCGCCTTTACCAGCTCAATTGACTTTTGAGTGACAAGCTTAGCCGCCTTTTTCAGATTTAATTCTTTGTTAGCCGGTATAACATAAACATAATTAATCTGCTTGTTTGATACGGTTACCAGCGTTTTAAACATTCTGTTTGGGTCGATATTTACGATAGCAGCAATCTGCTGAGCAGTCAGCTGCGGATCTTCTGGATAACTGTAACTGTCATACGCAATCTTTTTTTGTTCCAAAATTCTTTCAACTTGAGTTTTTTCCAGTTTCATCACAATCACTCCCCACAAATTATAACACTTTCTAGGCTTGTTATTTGCCTTCCTGTTGTCATATAATCAAGAAATGAGGTGCTTATGGAATTACTAAAACAAAGGATTATTGATGATGGTATTGTTATTTCGACCGAAATTGTAAAGGTCGACTCTTTTCTAAATCAGCAGCTGGATGTCAGATTGTTTGAAGAAATCGGCAAAGAAATTCGCAAAAGACTAAAAGATGAAAAAATCACAAAAATATTGACTTTGGAATCTTCCGGAATATCAATTGCTACCATAGCTTCCCGCTATTTCGATTACGTTCCGGTAGTCTTTGCAAAAAAAGCTTTGCCTAATACCTTAAATGAACAGTTTTACAGCAGTGAAACCAAATCATTTACTAAAGGAAACATCTATAATGCGATTGTTTCCAAAAAGTATTTATCAGCTGATGACAGAATTTTAATTATTGATGATTTTATGGCTCATGGCGAAGCTGCTCTATCTTTAGCCAATCTAGCCAAGCAAGCTAATGCCACAGTAGTGGCAATTGTCGCAGTTATTGAAAAATATTATCAGGGCGGCAGCACTAAATTAAGAAATCTGGGATACAAAGTTGAAACCTTAGCTTCTATTGATAAAATCGAAGATGGAAAAATCTATTTCCGTTGAAAACGCTTAACATAGTTAGCATTTGCTAAATATGTTTTTTTATTCACAAATATCATAGTTTTTGATTGTTTGGGAATAATATCAATATTATAATGATTCCGTTAAACGCAAAGCGTTAGAAAGAGGATTTTTTATGAGAGGATGGGAATTCAAAGGTACTCACATTCCACTGGAACTCGTTGAAAAACCTGATCCAGTTGTTAAACCAGGCTATGTTAAAATTAAAACCTTAGCTGGCGGCTTATGTCATTCAGATGTAAGTGCATTAGAACACGAATCTTGGATGCCAAGCTTTAACGTTCCGGTTATTATGGGACATGAAGTAGCAGGAGAAATTATCGAATTTGGCGAAGGCACAGAAAATCAGGGCTTCAAATTAGGTGATATCGTTGCTGTATGTCCGACAACCAGTAAAGATGGAACAGTAAACGGCTACACTCGTGACGGCGGATATGGAACAATGAGCATTCATCCAATTGAAACATTAGTCAAAGTTCCTGAAGGAGTTACACCTGCTCAGGCAGCTGCTTCAACTGATGCCGGTATGACATCATACCACGCAGTAGTAGTTACCGGTGGAGTTAAGCCGGGAATGAAAGTCGGAATCATCGGTGTCGGTGGTTTAGGACAGGTTGCGGTAAGAATTGCTGTTGTTAAGGGCTGCGAAGTTTATGTTGCTACCAGAAAGAAAGAAGCTCAACAATTAGCATTATCATTGGGAGCTAAAGAAGTTTCAGCCAGCATTTTAGATTTTGCTGATAAGAATTTAGATGTAATCATCGACTTTGCCGGAGCCGGAAAGACTACTTCCGATGCTATTGAAGCTGTCGGTTTCAAAGGAAAAGTAGTAATCGTCGGTATGGCTAATGACTATACTGAAATCAATACAATGTCAATGATTATGAAGCAATTGACCTTTGTCGGTTCAAACGGCGGAGATAATTCCGATATTGCCGCCTGCTTAGATTTAATGGCAACAGGCGAATTGGACCCAATTATTCAAACTATCAGTTTTGATCAAATTTCCGAAGGCATTGACTTATTAACCAACGGTCATGTAAACGGACGTATCGTTGCAGTTTATAAAGAAGAAGACTATTAGAAAATAGAGGATGTAATCATGAAAGAGCAAATAAAGACATATCTTGTTACCGGATTTATTGAAAGTGGAAAAACATCTTATATCTGTAATTGCATCTTTCATGATTTTTTCTATAAGTATGGTTCGACTTTAATCATCAGTTTTGAACAGGGAGAGATTGCTTATCCTATCGAAAAACTGAAACAGTATAATACTTCGGTTATTTACTATCAAAAGGGTGATATCCAAACTTTTTTAACTCAATCAATTGATAATTATCAACCCGATCGTATTTATGTTGAAGATAATTTAATGTTAGGCAAAATTGAAAAGCAGATTGATGAGAGAATGAAGATTGTTTTCACTCACGGTCTAATCAGCCGGGATAACTTTGAATTGTACTTTGTCAATATGAAGCAAATGCTTTACTCTATGGTCAAAAAGTGCGATATGGTCACTTTTAATCGGTTTGATGACAAGCAACAATTACTGGCTTATCAAAATTCCTTCCGTCTGATGAATGACAAATGTAATTTCTTATTTAAAAGCACTCTTGGTTATAGTGAAAAAGCCTTCGGCAATTTATTGCCTTACGACCTAAATGCCGACAAGCTGACCATAACCGAAGAAAATTATGCTGTGTTCTTTTTGGATTGCAATGAAAACTATCAGAATTATCTTGGCAAGACCGTAGATGTAATAATTCAAATCAGAAAACAGGACGATGATTATGTTGCCGGCAGAATGGTAATGACTTGCTGTATGGCGGATATTCAATTTTTATCATTCAAAATTCTGCGCAATGATGTTCAAGAAAATATGTGGTACCATTTACAAGCCAAAATTACGGCAACAAAAAATCAATACGGTCTAGTTAGAGCCGGCTATGCTCCATTAGCGTTAAATCCGGTTGCTCAGCCGAAAAATTTAATTATCAATGTGAATAATTAATGTATAATAGAAGCAGTGCTATTTACTGGAGAGTTATCGAAGTGGTTATAACGAGACTGATTCGAAATCAGTTGTACCTCATGGGTACCGTGGGTTCGAATCCCACACTCTCCGCCATTGCACATTCAACCATCGTCAATATCGGTGGTTTTTCTTTTGCCGGATTGTCATACAGTTACGCTTTTCTTAAATCCATACTTTTTTGTTTCCTTTTACTATTATTATTTTTTTAAAGTTATCCTTAATACTTAATAAAGGTCTCTCTTCTTGAATTGTTTTTTCATAAGTCGGAAGAGAAAGTACCGATTGAATATAATATTTCATATTTGACTGATTACATACAAAATCAACTTCAATTTGTTTTTTCGCATCTTATTCTCGAATAGATACAACACCCACATCCACATTATATCCACGAACCAATAGCCCATTGTAAATAATATTTTCCATAATATGAGTTTCTTCTTGTTGTCTAAAGTTTAATCTGGCATTTCTTAGCCCAATATCTGAAAAATAAAATTTAAATGGTGATTGAATATATTTTTTCCTTTTACGTAAATTTTATTAAGTTAAAATATAAAATTTTTAATCCCTAATGCTTCACTTTAACCTGTTTTTAACTCATTTAATTATCAACTAGAATGTGACTGTAAAGCTGCTGCCTTTGCCTTCAACACTGTTAACCTTGACTGTAGCGGAAATATTATCTGCTGCATGTTTAACTATCGATAAGCCTAGACCGGTTCCCCCTGTCTTTTTGGAATGGCTCTTATCGACCCGATAGAACCTTTCAAAAATTCTATTTTGCTGGTTAGCCGGTATGCCGATGCCGTCATCTGTAACAGACAACATAACCTTACCGTTTTCCCTCTTGATCTCAATAACTACCTTACCGTTTTCATTGTTATAAATAATCGCATTCTCGCAAAGATTAAAAACTATCTGATAGACACATTCACGATTTGTTTTGATCACTTCCGACTCGCCAATCAGAGAGAGGGAAACATTCTTATTATCCGCAAGAACCTGCAAATTTCCCATTACTTCCTGACAAACCAAGTATAAATCAACCTCAACCGATTCATCATCTACTTTCGTATCCAGTTTTGACAACAGGATAATATTGTTGATCAATTCCAGAAGCCGCTGCGATTCTTTCTTGATATTCTGATAGAAAGTATTCTGGTCTTCCTGTCTTACCAAACCGTTTTCCAATAGTTCAGCACTGCCGATAATTGATTGCAGCGGAGTCTTTAATTCATGTGAGAAATTGGCGGTAAATTCCTGTCTGTTTCTTTGCGCATTTTCGATCACAGTAATATCAAAGCATATAATGATTACCCCGATAACCTGATCTTCACTTTTGATACCGTTAAAAATATATTGATAAATGCGACCGTCCTGTTCGTTCTTTATTTCGCTTCGGTTTCCTGCCAAGGCGGTATTTACCGCTTTTTCAACCTCAAAATTGCGGTTAAGAACCAGCAAATCCTTACCTTCAATCTGGCCCTCGACATTAAATATTCGTTTAGCGGCATCGTTGATACTGATAATGATGCCTTTTTTATTTAATAAGATTAACCCCTCGTTCATTGAGGAGATAATCTGGGCAAATTCTTCGCTTTTTCTTTGCAGCTGAGCTAATTGATCTTTAATCTGCTGATGCTGAGCATTTAATTTCTTTAAAATCGGTGATAATTCAACATAAGTATCATTTTCAATCGGATTATCTAAATTCAGATTAACCAGCGGTTTAACAATATCTATTGACATCCGATTTGCTAGAATCGAAGCAACCATGACCGACAATACCACAACGATTAAAATATAAGGCATCATCGTCAATAACAAAGCGATTATCGAAATATGACTTATCGATATTCTGATGACATCACCATTGTTCAGCAACAAAGCCTGATACATGGTTTTCTGCATCATTGTCTTAGAATAACGTTCACTTATACCATAACCCTTATTAAAGGCGTCGACAATTTCAGCTCTATCCAAATGATTCTCCAATTGATCGGAATCAAATTGAGTATCATAAATAACTTCACCCTCTTTATTGATTAAGGTGAAGCGGTATTGAGTTGAATAAAACTCCTTCAAAAAGTCATTATCGCCTTTTTCAATATTGTAAGCCACAACATTGAGGATTTCCCTCATATTCTTTTCTTCGTTGTTCTGAAAATAACCATAAATAAATGAGCTGGTTATCACAGAAGCGAAGATAAGCACCAGAGTAGCCAATAGTAAAAATGAACGAAATATTCTTTTAGTCATCAATTCTCTCCAATTTATATCCTACGCCGATAACTGTTTGAATATACTTTCCGCACTGCAACAGTTTTTGTCTTAAATTCTTTATATGCATATCGACTGTTCTTGACTCGCCGATATAGTCAGTTGACCAAATTAAAGACAACAGCTGATTTCTGGAGAAAACAATTCCGACATTCTCCATAAACAGTTTCAGCAATTCGTATTCCTTTAATGTCAACGCTACCTTTTCTCCGTCAACTTTTACCACATGCTCTTTGGTATTCAGACTGATTTTACCGACATTTAAAATCGAATCAGTTTCGTTTGTCACTCTTCTTAATACTGCTTTGACCCTTGATACCATTTCCATCACGCCAAAAGGTTTAACCAGATAATCATCGGCACCGTTATCCAATCCTACGACCTTATCCATCTCGGTTCCCTTGGCAGTTGCCATTATAACGGGAATTTTACTTGTTTCACTGTTATTCTTCAGCTCTTTCAAAATTTCCAAACCGTCTTTTTGAGGCAGCATAACATCCAAAATAATTAAATCCGGTTTCTCCTTTTTTAATTCTTCAAGCATAGTGATGCCATCAGAAAAACCTCTGGCTTCAAAACCGGTCTGTTTTAAAGTATATACCTCAATATCACATATGGTTTTATCATCATCAACACACCAAATCATTTTCTCTCCTTATTGTTCACCCACAATACTAAATATTACCCAGTTAGCGATATTTACAGCGTGGTCGCTGATTTTTTCGTAATACTTAGCAATCATCAATACATCAACCAAATATTCACCGTTGATCGTGTCGTTTGAAACTTGATTAATCAAATCAGCCTTGATTTGATTGAAGGTGTCATCAACCACATCGTCATATTGAACAACTTCCTTCGCTTTAATTATATCTAATTTAACATAACTATCAATTGATTTTTTAACCATATTATTGGTTTGTTCAGCAATTTTTTCCAAAATATCAAGATTTTTGTAGTTGTTTTTCTCTAAAAACTGCAGTATTTCGGCAATATCTGTGGCTTGAATACCAATTCGGTTTAAATCGTAGATCATTTTCAAAGCGGCCGATATCACTCTTAAATCCGTAGCTACCGGCTGCTGCTGCAATAACAGTTTTAAACAGATTGACTGTATTTGAGCCTGCTTTTGTTCAATCATCTGCTGGCAAGCCAATACTTTTTGATATATGTCAGTTTTGCCGTTTGATAAACTATCATTAATTCTTTTTAAACTCTGCTCACACAAAGCTCCCATTTCAATCATTGTTCTGTTTAGAACACTTAACTGTTCATCCAACTTACTTCTCATATTATCCAAACCTTCCTGTAATATAATCTTCTGTTCTCTTATCAACCGGCTTTGTAAACATTCTTTCTGTATCTGAATATTCAATTAATTCGCCAAGAAGGAAAAAGGCGGTCTTGTCGGAGATACGCAAAGCCTGCTGCATATTATGCGTTACAATTACGATAGTGTAATCTTTCTTTAATTGTAAAATCAATTCTTCAATTTTGCTGGTCGAGATTGGGTCTAAAGCACTGGTAGGTTCGTCCATTAAAATTACTTTAGGCTTAATTGCCAAAGCTCGGGCAATACACAAACGCTGCTGCTGACCGCCGGATAACGACATTGCACTTTTCTTTAAACAATCCTTGACTTCATCAAACAAAGCCGCTCCTTTTAAAGACTGTTCTACTATTTCATCCAGTTTCAACCGATTTTTAATGCCGCAGGTTCTCGGCCCATATGCCACATTGTCATAAATGCTCATTTCAAACGGGTTAGGCTTTTGGAATACCATACCTACCTCTCTTCTTAGCTGACATACATCGACCTTTTTATCGAAGATATTTTGACCGTTATAATAAACATTTCCGGTAATTTTGACCGAATCAATCAAATCGTTCATTCTGTTTAAAGTTTTCAGAAATGTTGATTTCCCACATCCTGACGGTCCGATTAAGGCGGTTATTTCCCTTTCTTTAATCCCGATAGAAATACCTTTTAACGCTAAAAAATCACCGTAATATAAGCGTAAATCTTCTGTTCTGATAATATCATCCATTAACTTGTTCTCCTTTTCTTTAAGCCGGAAGCAATTTTCACCGTCAAGATATTGATTAAGAAAGTCAATATCATTAGTATTGCCGCTATTTGATAACCGACTTGTATCTCTCCTTGTTCTTTAGCGTAAACATACAAGGCAACTGTCAGCGATGCTCCCGAAGAAAATAAACCGCTGAAATAATTTTTACAAGTATTGCTTATTCCGGCAGTATAAATCAAAGCCGCCGATTCCGAGATAATTCTGCCGATTGCTAAAATACAGCTGGTAACAATTCCATCAATGCAACCGGGAATTACTACGGTAGTAATCATTCTGAATTTTCCTGCCGATAATGCATAAGCACCTTCTCTGTAACTGTCGGGTACGGTTTTCAAGCTTTCTTGAACTGTTCTCATAACCGTCGGCAAATTCATTATTACCAAGGTCAAACAGCCGGCCAAGATTGATGTTCCGATATTGTTGGAAAAAACCAGCATACCTACCAGACCATAGATAATCGAAGGAATGGCACTTAATGTCTCAGAAGCATATTCAATAAGCTTAATAATCTTTTTATTTTTACCATATTCATTCAAATAAATCGCTGCGGCTGTCCCGGCCGGGATAACGATGATAATGGTAGTAAAAACAATGTAGATTGTATTTACAATATTCGGCCAAATGCCGATATTTTCATTGATATAGCTTGGTTTGGAAACGATAAAATGCCAAGTCATTCCCTTAAAGCCCCTGTATAACACAAATATAATCATCCAGGCGACCAATAAAACCGTAACGGTAATCGAAATAATCATTAAAGCCTTTAAGATCAACGTAAAGATTCTTTTTTGTCTATTCAATTTGTTTTCATTCATATTAATTACTTTGTCCTTTCTTCAAGAATAAGTTCAGAAATGCATTAATTAACATAATGAACACATACAATACCAGCGCAATGGAGAATAAAGCATTTCTTTGTAAAGAACCGACGGAAGCATAACTCATTTCCGAGGAAATGGCGGTTGTCAAAAAACGCACGCTATCAAACAAGGAAGGCATATTGGCAACATTTCCTGAAACCATTACAACCGCCATCGCCTCACCGATTGCTCGGCCGATTGCCAATACGATTGCGCTTGCTATTCCGCTTTTGGCCTTTGGTATCGTTACTTTGATGATAGTTTCTTCTTTAGTCGCTCCTAAGGCAATAGAGCCGTCCTCATAATCCTTTTTAACCGCATCAATGGCCGTAACCGACACTTTGATAACATTTGGCAATATCATTATTGTAAGAACAACGATAGCGGAAGCTAAAGTTGCCCCATCACTTAACTTAAATACTTTTGCCACCATTGGCACAAGGACAACCATACCGATTAAACCGATTACAACCGACGGTATTGAAGCTAACATATTGATAAAACTTTCGACAACAGCCCTGAGCTTTTTTGGAGCATAGCGAGAAATATAAATTGAAGACAATAATCCTACCGGTACCGCCAGAACAGTTGCTGCAGCTGTTCCGTATACACTAGTTAAAATAAAGGGTAAAATGCCAAAAGAAGGCTCTTGCGCAGTAGAAGCCCACCTTTTGCCAAATAGGAAATTTATTAAACCAATTTCTTTAATTGCCGGAATACCTGAAACTATCAGGTAGATGGTTATTAATAAAACACAAGCAATAGTCAACAGTCCGAATATGAGAAATACAAGATATGCTATGTTTTCGACTATTTTGTTTTTATTCATATAAACCTCAAAAAGTTGTTGTAAACAACAACTTAGTTAGCTGGTACTACTCCGGCAGCAATCATTAATTCCTTGCCCTTTTCACTGAAAGTATAATCGATAAATTTCTGGGCATTTTCACTTAATTCTGCGTTATCTTTAACAGCATAAACAAACGGTCTTTGTAACAGATATGTTTTATCAAGAATTGTCGCTTCACTGGCTACCACTCCATTGATCTTTACTGCTTTAACAGTATCTTTTACTGATGCTAATGAAGCATATCCGATAGCGTTTGGATTAGAGCTTACCGCAGTGATTACATCACCTGTAGATAATAATTCCTGTTTGTATAAGCATAAATCTGTTGTGTTGGTAATAGATTCAAATCCATCTCTTGTACCGCTGCCGGCTTCTCTACCGATTAGAACGATTTCGCTGTCAGCTCCGCCTAATTCACTCCAGTTAGAAATTTCACCGGTGAAGATTTTGCTTAATGTATCTAAATCCAAATCATCAACAACATTTTCATTATTAACGATAATAGCGATTCCATCATAAGCTACAACGATTTCTTTTAAACCCTGCTGCAATTCGCTGTCCTTTAAATTACGGCTTGATAAACCAATTTCGCATCTGCCTTCAATTACAGCCTGAATACCTGAAGATGAACCGGTCGCATTGTAATCAACTGTTACGCCTGTTTCCTCAAGGAAGCCTTCCGAAAGCATTCCGATCATTTTACTCATAGATGTTGAACCATCTGTCGATACATTTTCGTTTTTCTTTGTACATCCTGTTGTTAACAATGTAATCAACACAAATAATACACATATTAATTTTTTCATATTTTTCCCTTCCTTATTTGTGATTAACCAAATCACAAATAAATGATATTTCCTGAAAGTAAAATAGGTCACCTTGGTTGTGTAAAATGGATGTAAAAAAGTTCAAGTTTCCTTGAACTTTTTAGCTGAAGTTTTTTAAAGGGCGGTTAACCCTTATATTTGGTATTATATCCGTGATTTTCTTGCGGTCTTAAATCATTAGGATACATAATATCGCTATAAATATCCTGCTGAAGTTTTTTAATCAAATTATATACTTCGATATAATTCTGGATACTGTCGATAGAGATTGATGCACTGGTATTGTCTTGATTAAACTGACTGCTGGTCATAATAATATCGCCGACATTGCACATCTGGTCGAAAATTCCTCTATGCAAATCCACATGGGACAGCTCCGCAAACGGTTTGACATTGAAATTCTTGGTAAATGTACCCGAAGATACATATACTGCTCTGTCTGTCACAACATAAGATGTGTTACGATACCTTCTATATGAGAATAAAACGCCAAACAGATATATCCATACCGGCATTAAGTGCAAAAGCATAAACGGAATAATAAAGAAATCCCATGATGAACCAATCATCACAAAGGAAGTCCCGATAATACCGAAATCAATTACCGCCCAAACAATTGCTATCGGCAACAAAGGATTGACGATACACTCCAAGATAAAACATTTTTTATCCGGTTTGCCGTTATACAGGATGGTTTCTTCAGGGGAAACCATTGCCATTAATTCATCGTAGTACATATTATTTCATCTCCCATATGAATTATACCATTACTATGCTTTGAAAGGTAGTCTGTCAGCGTTTTAAAGCAGCTGCTTTATTTGATTTTTCACTCGGCTGGATTATAAATCCGAGTTACTAAATTTGAGAATTGACTCACTGCTTCCTGCTTGGAAAACTCATTTTTATGGGTAATCCAATAACATGCAGCTTCTACTAAAGCCCCCGTAAAGATAGAAGCCAGATAATTCGGTGACAATTTAAACAATCCCTTTTTATAATCCTTGTTTAAATGATATTTAAAATCATATTCCACTTGGGTTGACAACAAATCCAGCAATTGCCATCTGGATTTGCTCGATATTATTTCCAATACCATTTTTTCGTGCTCCTCTAGATAATCTAAAAGGTAAGAAATAATCCCTGAATAAAAGGCTTTTTCATTACCGTCATTATATTCTTTAGCATGGATATCTTCATAGTTTTCCTGTAAGGATTGAACCATAAAAATAAATAAATCGCTCTTATCGGAAAAATGTTTGTAAAATGTTGCTTTTCTGATTTCGGCTCTTTCGCATAATTCCGTAACCGTTATTTCATCAAAGCTTTTTTCACACAGCAAATCTTGAAGAGCTTTAAATAAATACTTATATGTTTTTTTAACTCTTAAATCTAATTTATCTTCCATACATACACTTGTCTCCTTTGGATACAAACTAATCGATTTAGTCTATTAATTGACTATTCTGCTTTTAAAGGTAAGTCAGGCAATATTGACTGATTAACCCAGTAAAAGTATAGTAGAAACCGTAACGAAAGTCAATTATTTGATTTTGTTAAATTTATTATAAGGAGTGTATTTTTATGAGAAATTATGATCGCATCAGCGCCCACAAACCCGAAGGTATCGAAAACAAAAAAGCCACATATCATCGGAGGTGGTATTGCCGGTCTGGCTTCAACAGTATTTTTAATCGATGACGGTTATATGGACGGTAAGAACATTACTATCTATGAACAATTATCTGAAGTTGGCGGTTCAATGGATGGAGCAACCAACAAGTATGGCTATACTTCACGTGGTGAACGTGAACTGGAGCCAAACATGGAATGTTTATGGTACTTATGCTCGAAAATACCTTCACTTACCGAGGAAGGTCGGACAGTTTTAGAAGAGACAGTAGATGCTAATAGAGAATATAAAATCTATTCAAATAATCGGGTACTGTATAAACAAGGTCAGGTTTATGAAGAAATATCCGATTTCAAAATGTCACCTCAATTGGCCGGGAAAATGATCGAAATGATGACCGTTCCGGAATCAGAAATTGAAGATGTCACTATCGATGAATTTTTTGGCGATACTGCTCAAGAACTATATCAAAGCAGTATGTGGATTTGTTTCCACTCCATGCTGGCTTTCAAGCATTACCACAGTCTAATCGAAATGAAACGTTATATGGTTCGTTTTATCCACCATCTTCCCGGTATTGAATATTTAAGAGGTCAAGTTGAACTAAAATGGAATCAATACGACGCCTTGATTAAACCAATTAAAGTCTGGCTAAGCGAAAAAGGGGTGAATTTTGTCACTGACTGTACAGTGTATGATTTGGAAATGGACAAACAGGCTAATACTGTAACCGCTATTATGGCCAGAATCGACAATACAGAAACCAGAATTGCTGTCGATGAAAACGATATTGTTATTATGACCCTCGGTTCAATGACTCAGAACAGTTGTATGGGTGATAATACTACAATTGCCCAAACCAATCGTGACACAAATGAAAGAGGTCTATTCACAGTTTGGGAAAGACTGGCTCAAAAAGATGAAAAGTTTGGTCATCCGGATAAATTCATCAGCGATATTGATAAGACTAAATGGATGAGCGTATTCTGCACTACCAAAGCTTATCCTGAATTCCATAAGAGAATGCGTACTCTTTTAAACAGCAGAGAAGGCGGGTCATCAGGTGCCGTAACAATTTTGGACTCAAATTGGGAAATCTCATTTGTTCTTTATGGCAAATACTTCCCTGAACAAAAAGATGATGAACAAATCTTCTGGTTTGATGGTCTTTATGGCGAAAACGAAGGAAACTATATCAAGAAACCGATGGCAGAATGTACCGGCGAGGAAATACTGACCGAATTTTTATACCATTTAGGAATGTTAGATATTAAGGATGAGGTATTAAGCCACACTTATGTATCGACTTGTATGATGCCTTATATCACTTCTCAGTTTATGCCAAGAACAATTAAGGACCGTCCTCATGTTATTCCTGAAGGCTGTACTAATTTAGCCTTAATCGGCCAATATGTTGAACTGGAAGGTGATGTTGTCTTTACGGTTGAAACCAGTGTCAGAACAGCGATGATGGCAGCTTATGGATTATTAAAACTGGATCGTCCGGTTACTCCGCTTTATACTCCACATTACGATATCAGAATAATTATGATGTGTTTGAAGAAAATGTTAGGAACCGATGAAATTAAAAAGTCAGATTTACCTTCAATTAATCCGTTAAAGTTGAATAGTGAAATCCAAGTTTTATTGGACGCTATTAATTCAATACCGGCGGTTAATGATGACGACATAATTTATTAGGAGGAGATTAAATGAAAATTTACGATTTAAAGTACAATGCTAAAGCACCTGAAGGAATTGAAAAGAAAAAAGCCTACATTATCGGCGGTGGAATTGCCGGCTTATCGGCAGCCGTCTATCTGGTAAGTGATATTCATATGCCAGCTGAAAACATTACAATTCTTGAATCCAGCAATGACATTGGCGGTTCAATGGACGGTAAAGGCGACAGCGTTAACGGCTATTTGTGCCGAGGTGAACGTGAACTCGAGCCTAATATGGAATGTCTATGGGATATCTGTTCAAAAATCCCTTCTCAGCGGCATTTAGGCAGAACTGTCTTGGATGATGTCTGGGATTTTAACTACGAACATCCACTTCACACTGATTGGAGATTGGTTGTTGAGGGCAAATCAATTCCTTGCCATGATTTCTCTTTAGATGAGCAATGCATGAATGCGATGATTTATATTCTTTTCTGTGATGAAAAAGAGCTGGAAGGCAAGAGAATATCCGATATTTTCCCGGAAAGTTTCTTCCATTCTAACTTATGGTTGACATTCCATAATATGCTTTCATTCAAACCAAGCCACAGTGCTATGGAAGCTAAAAGATATTTTAGAAGATTTACCCACTTTATGCCGGAAAGTGAATATTTGCACGGCATCCTGCATACTGATTTAAACGAATACGATGCCATCATTTATCCTATTATCACCTGGCTGGCAACTAAGGGTGTACAATTCAAAACAGGTTTCTCTGTTGAAGAAATTGTTATGAGTGATGATAACAACACCGTTACCGCTATCAGATATACCAACAACCAACAGGCTGGACAAATTTCAGTAAACCCAGAAGATATGGTCTTCTTCACAAATGGGTCAATGAGTCAGAATTCAGCATTTGGCGATAATAAAACGATTGCCCCGACAAACAGAAGCACAACCGATAGAGGCGTATTCACCGTATGGGAAAAACTCGCTTCAAGAGATGAGAAATTCGGTCATCCGGAAAAATTCATTAATAATATTGATGAAACCAAATGGATCTCATTCTTCCCGACAATTACAAATTATCCGGAATTCTACAACCGAATTGAAAAAGCTTCTAATCGTCCGATCGGTGAAACAGGAGCTATCTCTTTCCCTGAATCAAATTGGGATTTGTCTTATATTCCATATCATGCTCCATATTTCCCAAATCAGCCGGAAAATGTTCAAGTCGGCTGGGGTTATGGATTATTTGCTGACCGGGTTGGCAATTACATAAAGAAACCAATGTGTGAATGTAATGGTGAAGAAATCTTTACCGAATTACTGTTCCATTTAGGAATGCTGGATTTAAAAGACGAGCTAATCGCTCACACCTATATTTCTACCTGCATGATGCCTTATATCACTTCACAATTTATGCCAAGAAACATTGCTGATCGTCCAAAGGTTGTTCCTGATGGCTGTACTAACCTGGCATTTATCGGTCAATTTGTCGAAACTCCGGAAGATGCTGTCTTTACTGTTGAAACTTCTTGCAGAACCGGTATGTATGCTGCTTATGCTTTATCCGGCGTTGAAAAGAAATCGGTGGAAATTGCTCCGACTTTCTATGATTTAAGATATATCAAGGGTCAATTGATGAAGATTATGAATAAACAAGGTAAATTAACTGCCAAAGATTTGCCAAATATCAATCCTTTAAAAATCAAAGAAATGGAAAAACAGGCATTGAATTTAATCAACAATATTGAAGATTATCCAACTTTATATCCGGGAAAAGATAATCCCCTCAAGAAATAACCATTTAATTCCAGCAAAAAAACAGGTATGATTGTCATATCTGTTGTTTCTTATTTGCAGCTTCAATTTTAGTAAGTTTGGGATTTATTGTACTCTGCAAGTTCACTGACCTTAAACTATCATAGTTCAA
>JBJFHD010000048.1:0-4116 GCA_051893335.1 Erysipelotrichaceae bacterium
CAAACTTTTGCACATATGCCGCAGCCCTTGCAGTGAACCAAGTCAAAATCACGTCTCTTGTGATTTTTTACCGGGATGGAACTGTCAGGGCAATATAAAACGCATAGCATGCATTGCTTACAGTCATCTTCTTTAAATACAGGTGTCATTACTCTCCAGTCACCTGTTTCAACAAGCAGTGAAGTTGCAGGCTCATAAATTTCTGCACCTGTAGTTATCTCCTGCCATGTTATTTTTTCATTTATATCTTTGGCCTTAGTGATCATTCTCCTGCCTCAACCTCCTCCATAGCTTTAACTACAGCCTTCATATTTCCTTCAATTACGCTTTCTTTACCTGCAAATTTGTGCTCAAAGGATTCGCGCATGTTATTCACAAATTCATTTGCGTCTATAACCTTACTTACTTTTACAATTGCACCAAGCATAGGCATGTTAGGGAAATTCTTCCCCAGGCACTCAATGGAAATGCTTTCTGCATCAACTGTACAAATACGCCCCTTATAACCATTAAGCAACGGCCTTAAGGCTTCAGGACTTCTCTTGCTGTTGATGATCAGAGCTCCATCCTTTTTAATTCCCTTAGCTACGTCAACAGACTTCAACAAGGTTTCATCAACAACAACAACATAGTTCGGTGTGTATATATTTGAATGTACCTTACAAGGCTTGTCTGTAATTCTGTTATATGCGGTAATAGGTGCACCCTGCCTTTCCGGACCATATTCAGGGAAACCCTGAACGTACTTGCCTGCCGTAAAAGCTATATCTGCAAGCATCAGGCATGCAGTTTTCGCACCTTGTCCTCCTCTTCCGTGCCATCTTATTTCAACTGCTTCATTGATTTTGTTCGACATTGTTCCTCCTGTACTAAAAATATTACTTGCAACACAATACGAGCGATATTATATCACTTTTGTTGCACTTAGTCAAACAATCTTTATTTTTTTTGTTTTCAAAAACAATTATATTGTCGACCTTTTTACCTTTTTGGGTGCGTCAATGATACTGCCGGACATTTTGATTGGGCGGGAGATAGTATTCCGCACATGGAAATCACATTTCTCTGAATTTCTGCTACTTCACATATTTTCTTATTCAAGCTTTCGTTTTTACTCTCCGGTCTTAATATCTAAAAGCACAAAAGTCCTTGGAATTCCAAGGACTTTTTTATTATATGTTGTTATTCAGCCGTCCGGGGTCTCAAATTCACTTCGTAACTTTGCCCCTCCGGTAAAAGTACCGGCGATTCCTGCATCGTCTGTGGCTTACAGTAACCGGGTTTGCTATTCCCACTCATATTCGGGAGTCTTCTTTGGCTTATTTATGCCCTAAATATTATCCGAAACAGCAATTTCGAACCCGAGTTTCTACTCATTATTTCGTTTATCAAAAATTCTGTTGCAGAAAATGTTGCAAAATCGCTGGCGGAATGGTGTCGGGTGGTTGTGAGGTTAAAGTGTCATTATGTCGATTGTTTCATCTTCAAAAATCATATTCAGCAACTTCGCAAAGGCAGGCTTACTAAAATAATGATGCGGCAAAATATATCGATCGTAACATCTATCTAACATCTCTGTTGTATAGTGCTCCTTGCGATCGTAAATTGCTTTTGTAATCGCAGGGGCAAGGCATAAATCGGCTTTCGGCTCGATACGCCCGCTATTAGCGCAACCACTCATATCATAATAAAGCACTAAGATGTAATGCATTAAGGCATCGGTCTGCTTTTCTTCTTCAGTGAGTAATAATGCTTTATTATACAGTTCGTTGCGGGCTAATCCAAAGTCACGTGCCAAATTATACTCATTAAACTTGGCATTAAGTATCTGCCAAATTACATCATTAGAGCGAGTGGACTGTATTTTCTTTTGTTGTGCTTCGTATTCATCAAATCTAATGCCGTATTTTTTAACCTTGAATAAATAATCGTAACGTTTTAAGTGCTCCCATCCTTTATCGGTTGGAATATAAACTTTATCCAAGTTCAACGATGCTGTATCTACTTCATCAACAATTCGTTGAATAAGAGCATCTTTCTTGCCTTTATCTGATAATCCGTTAGATAACAAAATTTGCTTCAATTGATCAACTTTAAGTTGTTGTAAAGAACTTGAAACCGGGGCTTCTTCCAAGTACCCTTCATCTACAACTTTTTGATGATATTTAGCAGGATTATTTATATTAAAATCATATGTGAAGTAACTTGGGTAAACATCGTTTTTCTTGGCAATAGGTTTACCGCCAAACTCACAATAATGAATAAATGCCGCAATAGCATAGTTGTCATTGCGTGACAACGAGGTTTTTGCTGAGGCAGTTGCCGTTGATGAGGGTGCTGCGTTGTTCGGAGCAGTTTGAGCCTTATTCATCAAATCAATAATATGTAATACTTGCTTCACATCAGAAGTCATTACATCATAGGAATTCACCCCAGAGATTACTCTTATGCCATCTCTGTGCTGATTGATAGACGTTATGGCGGAAATCAAAAGGTCAAACGAATCTACCTGACATCTAAACACCATTCTCATATTTGTAATGTAAAGTTGTCCTTTATAGTATTCATTTTTTGTTTCTTGCTTAACTTCTACATTGGTCTTTCTTTTAACACCAACAAACCAAGGCGTGAGCAACAAAGATGTTTTCTTTTTTGGAGTTTCCTTAATCTGAGTAATCACCTTGTAGGATTTTGCCTTGCCTTGATAAAAGCAAACCTCACCATTTTTTAATGGAATTGAAGGGTTACTAATTACCATTTGCGCTAATTGTTCATAATAAATATTGGGATACTGATTCCGCATAAACTTTCCTCCTCAATTATAAAAAGAAGATAACCACTCGCAACTGTTCCTTTTTGCCCTACTTGGTGCAAAAGTGTTTCAAAAGCAATTTTGCAAAAAATGGCAAGTCCAAAAAACCGCACAAACACTGGGTTTTTTCGGCTATTGCAAGCCAAGGGGAACTATTCCCACTCGCTCCCTCAAACCGTGACTTAAACGATTTTGTATATGCCGTTTAGCACAGGTTATCGGGATTATTTAGATTACTCAAAAATTACGGTGTATCATAATTCCTGTTGTCATTTTGTTGTCACAGTAAGCTATACATCTTAACAACTATCGCTTCTTCACGAGATCATATCCTGAAGCATCATTTTCACTTTTGTCATATGCGTTATCTATGTATTTAGTTGGGTTTTGAAGGAAAGTATCTTCTTCAACATACGCAATATAAGAGCCCGTAAGGGCGTTGACCGTCTTACACACATTACAACTATATTTCTTAGGGTTTTGGTTAAATCGATTATTGTTAATTATATCGTAAACGAGTTCTTCCTTATATGTCGACGAACTACATCCATCATTATTTGTTGATGTAGTCTTAAACCAATCATATCCACCATTATGCTTCATAATTACACCAACCACACCATTAGTGTGTGATGTTCGGTCTTTTCGTGTGTTATTCTTTAAACAATATTCTATTTCCCAATCAATCCATTTGCTTTTTTTCATATTAGGAGAGATTATTACTATAGTAACAGATGTGTCATACATCATATCTCTTAAATTTTTTTTAATGTTTTCTGTTGATGTGTCCGTTAAATCTGGGGAATCGCTTGTTTCACCTTGGTAGTAAGTTGCATCATCACCTAATGCTTTAATGATATCATCTCTCAATTGCTGCGCTTCACTATACTTATATGAAATAAATGTTTTATGAGCCATATTATTAACCTCCTTATTTTATACAAGTACACACGACAGAATTATCACTATCGTACATACAAACGCTAACGGCAAATAGAACCACATTTCTGTTTTTGAAAAGAAGCAACTACAAAAGCAATTTTTGACACTATCAAATAATTCCTTAGTGGCTTTCATTGAAAAATCAATATCGTTTTCATCAAGCGTTCTTACTTTATCATACAATGACCGATATAATCGTTCTTGAAGTAAATAGTACGAATCTAACCCCCAAAACACAAGTATAGGTATATACGCTATAAGGAAATATAATTTATCTGCATCTTTTGCTGACAGTGCGAAAATACCTGCAACAAGTGTTACAGCCCATCCTTTTAGCATAAATGAATTGCTTGCCATACGCT
>JBJFHD010000049.1:0-4109 GCA_051893335.1 Erysipelotrichaceae bacterium
TAGGGTTTTATTTTGTATTTGTTTGAGTTGTTTATTTTTTTACAGCTCCTTTTTGTTCGATTCTTTCAATTTTGAAAATATTTAAAGTGTCGACATCCGGGCAGGAAAATACTGCCGTACCTTTTGGCTGGTTAGGTATTTCTCCACCATATCTGAGAATATCAATATAAGGGAAAGCGACGTGTAGCGCCATAGGACAGATTTTTCCTCTTTCCGTATCATAATCGTAGCTATCGCCGATTTTATGACCTCTATGACATTTTTCACAGCCTTTTTGATCGATCAGGGTAATTTTGATTTGGGGTTTATTCATCAGTCGATGACCTCCAGAGAAGTTTCTAACGGAATACCTTTGTATTTGTCAACATTTTGATAATTGAGTTTTATCAGATCGCTGACGGCCTGCATCGCTTTTGAGGTGGCCTGATAAATGCTTTCCCCTGCCATAATCTTTCCGATAAAAACCGCTGAAAAGATATCGCCGGTGCCAGGAAATCTGACAGGTATTTCATCGTAGTCGATTTTAAAGAATGAATTTGTTTGGTGATCATAGCCGACGACGCATTTTGATTCAGCTCCTTTTATCATGGCACTGGTTATGACAACTGACTTGGCATTTAATTCTCTTAGCTGCTTTATCATTTGGTGTAATTCTTCGATAGAGGTGCCTTCTTTTCGATAAGGAATATCCGTTAAATAGGCGGCTTCAGTGTAATTTGGTGTGATATAATCAGCCACTCCAACCAGTTTTTTCATCAGTTTAACCGTATCTTCGGTTATACCGTTATATAATCGACCGTCATCACCCATAATCGGATCGGTAAAAATAATTGAGCCGCTTGCTCCCTTTTTCCGGCAAAAATCAATGATTAACTGGGTTTGCTGCTTTGAAACGATAAAGCCGGTCGAAATGCCGTCAAATTCAAAGCCCAGCTGTTGCCAAATGTCGATGGTATTTCTCATATAATCGGTTGTTTCCAGAATATCGAATTTGCCGTAATCAAGAGTATTGGATACAATTGCGGTCGGCAAATTGAAGGTTTCGTATTTTAGGTGAGATAACACGGGTATCATGGCTGATAAGGCAACTTTGCCATATCCCGCTAGATCATTTATCAATAAAATTTTCTTGCTCATAAAAATGCTCCGTTTCTATTTTACGTCCCTATTATATACCAAAATAATTGATGTTGTCGGCTTTCCAAATTAAAAAGCCCGATAAGCTAGACGGATAAAAGAGTTACCGTATCATCGGGATAGTTATCAATGAATTGAAAAGCAGCATCAATATAGCCTGTTATTGTATTAATGTCATAGCCGGATAATAAAGACAAATGGGTATAGATTTTAACCATTAAGTTTTTAATGCTGGCTTTTGTGAAGATGCCCTCCTGCATAAATAACAGGTTTAATTCTCTTCTTGAAGCGTGGTCACAAATAGTAATGAGGGAAAATTTCTCGCTGTTGAAATCAATATCGCTGTTGTAAAGAAAATTTCTGATTTGGTTGGTCGGGTCAGCGAATATTTCATTCATTGACTTAATCGATAATATTTCCTGTTGAAAATTGCGGCAGTTTTCGTTGAGAAACAGGTTGTGGTAGTAAAAACAGATAGCGTAGATATGCATTTCCATTTTGGAGTCAATTGAGGCATATTTCATTACATGTTTGTAGCAATTGTCCAAATACCTTTCGTATAATTCGGTAATGAGGTTTTCCTTTTTGGGAAAATAATAAGTGAAAGTACCTAATTTACAATTACTGTTGCGGCAGATTTCCGAGATATTGACCATCTTATAGCCGTAGATATAAAACAGCTTCTTGCTTTCGTTGACAATAGTTTCTTTGGTTGCGATTCCTTTTTTATATGCCATATAAATAATATATCACAAATTTCGTAAAAATTAGAATATTCAAATTTTTGTTTATGCCGCTTATGCAGAGAATTATAATATCAGTATTAAGGGGAGTGATAAAAATGTGGCAGATATTAGGTTTAGTTGTCGCTTTGGTCAGTTTAATACTTTTAGTCTTTAAAAAACTGCCGACTGTGGCAGCGGTTATAATTGCTTCATTAATTGCCGGAGTATTGAACGGCTTAGACCCATGGGTTAGTTTGAATGCTTTAGCATCAGGCACTGGAAGCACTTTTGCTTCATATTTCTATATCGTGTTTTTAGCTACTATTTACGGCGAATTAATGAGTTCAACAGGTTGTGCTAACACCATTTCCAATACCTTAATCAAATTATTTGGGATAAAAAGAGTTGTATTGGTTATTATTTTGACTACGGCTCTTTTGGTTTACGGTGGAGTAACTGCTATTGTAGTTTGTTTCACCATTGCTCCAATCGGTTTATCTTTACTCAAACAGGCAAATATTTCCAAGAAGTATTTACCGGCAATCATCGCTTTTGGTCAGGCAACCTTTGCTTTGGCTGCTTTACCGGGCTCTCCGCAGTTGAATAACTTGATTCCAAGTGAGGTTTTACATACTTCATCAACTGCCGGTGCATTGTTAGGTATTATTGCGGCGATTATTATGTTTGTTTTAGGTTATGGATATTTAAGTATCAGAGTTAATAATTCGATTAAAAAAGGTGAGCATTTTGAAGATGAATTAGTTAAACCGGGCAGTTTGAAAATGATGGATGAAAAAGAATGTCCATCGGTTGTGCAGGGTTTCTTACCACTAGTTATCTTGATGGTCTTGTATCTGATCTTTGATCGAGTAACCATTTTCGGTTACAGTTTTAGAAGTACTGGCACATACAGTGCGGTAAGTACCGCAATGTTTATTGCGATTGTCTATTTAGTTATCCTTGGTTTCAGCAAGGGTAAAAAGCAGGAAACCGTCGACACTTTGAAGATGGGTTGTGTTGACTGGATTAAACCGTTACTTAATTTTTCAATGATTGTCGGTTTTGGTTCGGTTATTAAGATTACCCCGGGCTTTAACAATTTAGTCGATTTGGCTTTGTCAATGAATATTAACGGTTACATTTCGGCAGCTATCAGTGTTTGTATGTTAGCCGGGGTTACAGGCAGTGCATCAGGCGGAATTAAAATCGCTTTATCCAGTGAAGCCTTGGTTAACAGCTGGTTAAATTCCGGCTTAAATATCAATGCTTTGCATCGAATTATTTCAATTTCAAGTTGTGGATTGGATTCATTGCCTCATTGCGGTGGCATCTTGGCAACCCTTGATGTCTGCAATGAAAATCACAGTCGTAGTTATTGGGATATCTTTGTTGTTACGGTAATTGTACCGATAATTACGACCGTCATCATCGTTATCTTAGCGATGTGTAATATTGGATGTTAATGCCATTAGGGCAGGAAAGGAATATAATTATGGAAATTATTACTTTAGCTTTAGGTCCAGTATCTAACTCATATTTAGTTAGAGGCGAAAAGGGATCAGTATTAGTAGATTGCGGCTGCTATGTTGAAATGGAAGATTATGAAAAAGAGTTTGCCAACAAGTCAGTAGACCCTAGCGAGGTTAAACTGGTAGTTATTACCCACGGACATTTTGACCATGCCGGCAGTTCGGATGTTGCCAAGAAGTATACTAAGGCACCGGTAGCGGCTCATAAAAATGCTTTAGGCTTTATTAAGGAGGGAACTTTCCCGGCTTATACTCCTAGAAATGAGCACGGTCAAATGTTTATCGATCAGATTGCCAATCCGGCACCGGTTGATAAACCGGAACCATTTGAGGTTGATTATGTTTTAGATGACAGCGATTTTGATTTAACTCCGTTTGGGGTTGATGGCAAGGTCATCTATACTCCAGGTCATACTGATTCTTCAGTAACAGTTGTTTTAGCTGATAAGAAGGCAATCGTCGGCGATAATATTATTGCGGATGGGTTTGATAACGGTAAATGCGTTTTAGGCTTAATTTGCCAGGATAGAGAAGGTATGCTTACAAGCACTAAACGCTTACTTGATGAAGGTGTGGAAACATTCTATTCCGGCCATGGCGGACCTTTCACTAAAGAAGAGGTACAACAGGCTTACTTAACCGCAACTCAAGAATAGCTGTTCTTTAAGGGGCTGTAAAAAAATAAAAATTTAGGAAACTATGTAGAGGCTTGCAGCCT
>JBJFHD010000050.1:0-18109 GCA_051893335.1 Erysipelotrichaceae bacterium
ATTGCGATTACCTGATCTAAAAATGGTAATCACAGGTACTCAGTATGGTTACAGGTGCGAAGACGGTGTCCTTGTAATTCCATTAGGTTGTTTGAGAGATTAATGAATATTTTAACGAGAAGGATAAACACTAATTTTTTACCCTGATTTACCAGTTCTTCCAGTTGATGTAAATAAAATTCGGCAGTTTATTGCTTTAACAAAAAACCATACCCTTTTTTTGCATATTCACTACTAGCTGTTTATTATGAGAAGGGAGGTTCGTTATTCTAAATATAGCGAATACTGATTGAATTGTTTAAATCATTAATATGCAAATATAGAGTGGTAAGTGTCACTCTTGTAAAAGACAATATGATAATGTAGGTTTAGTACAATAAAATTTTTTAGGTTAAAGACAAAATAAAAATTGTTATCTTTATCAGCTTACTAAACCTAATAAAATGACAAATTAACATGTTGAAGAGAAGAAACTCATTTTCCATACCACTGTATTATCGTTCCTTCCGATGATGGAAACAAAAGATTTTTTGTAATAGGAAAACATATTGATTGGATTCTTTGGCATCATGAACACTATTAAATGCTAAACGCACATTATTCGTTTTCAAAAATTTAAAATTTTTCATTTTTTGAAAGTGATCTATTGCGTACAGTGATTATAATCGGATATAATACAGGCGTATATGAATTTCAAAAGTTTAATTTTTTTCATTTTTTGAAAGTGAGGAGGTGCTATGAAAACCATTGATAGAACCGAATATTTAGATCGAATAAAAAATCTAAAAGATACTCCTGATATAAAGGTTATTACCGGTATTAGAAGATCTGGCAAGTCTATACTGATGCAAGAGTATATCCAATATCTGAAAGATAATTATGATGATATCAATATTATTTTTATTGACTTTATGGATCTTTCATTTGAACATCTAAAAGAGTATCATGTTCTCCATGCCTATGTTGAAGAACAATATGTGGAAGGAAAATCGAATTATCTTTTTATTGATGAAGTGCAGATGTGTCCAAATTTTGAACTGTCTTTAAATAGCCTATATTCAAAAAGAAAATATGATATCTATATCACTGGTTCCAACGCTTTTTTGCTTAGTTCTGATCTGGCTACTCTTTTTACCGGCCGTTATATCGAAATTCATGTCTACCCGTTCAGCTTCAAGGAGTATTGCAAATATTATGATAACAATCATGATATAGGTAAGCTATTTGAAGATTACACCATCAAAGGTGGATTAGCTGGATCCTATGCCTACAACACCGAAAAAGACAGGAAGGATTATATCAAGGAAGTTTATGAAACAATCGTTACAAGAGATCTTGTACAGAAGTATTCCCTGCCAGATACTTTGGTACTACAACGTTTAAGTGAGTTTCTGATGGACAATATATCAAATCTGACCTCACCAAGCAAGATTAGTAATATGCTGGTTGAAAAGGATGTTTCAACCAATCATGTCACCATTGGAAAGTATATCAAATACCTGTGCAACGCTTTCGTCTTCTATGATATCAAGCGCTATGATATCCGTGGCAGGAAATATCTTGAAAGCACCGAGAAGTTCTACTTGAGTGATATTGGTATACGTTATGCTATTCTTGGTACAAGAAATATGGATTATGGCCGAGTTTACGAAAACATGGTTTGCCTTGAATTATTACGCAGAGGCTATGATGTTTATGTTGGAAAACTTTATCAGAAGGAAATCGATTTTGTTGTCCAAAGAGGTAGTGAAAAAATCTATATTCAGGTAAGTGACAATATCACTGAAGAGGAAACATTCAAAAGGGAATATGCTCCTCTTTTGCAGATCAAAGATGCATATCCAAAGATTATTATTGCGAAAACCGGACATCCTAAGTATTCATATGAAGGAATTGAAATCTTTGACATCAGGGATTGGTTGTTGAATGGAAATTAGGGTTGGCAATTAAATCAACAAAGTGAAGACAATACGAAATGCATCAGCAACCGCTGGTGCTTTTCATTTGGAAGAAATGAGGATAATAGAGGGTTATAGAAGCTATGTAAGGATTACCTTATCAACGGATGGTTTCAATGAACTATCGAAAAGCATGTCGAGCAACATCTCAAACTAAATAATTTGTATTGACAATACACTCCTGCAGTATATGGATGTGGACCATAAATCAAAAGATTGACTCTATTTTGGTTGGGATGATATCAAATGGCATGAAAGCTCTGTTGGAATACTAGCCGCCATGAGCAGTCTTAGTAAACTTCAAAAAGAGCAGTATTCAACTACTATATGCGAATTAGAGAAAGCTATGATGACATTTACGAGTATAAATGGATTCTATTTTACGTTTTATAGAGCGACAAATGTCACCTAAATGTCACTCTAAAAGAAAATTCTGATCTCACCGAAAATGAAACATTTGTTTATAATTTGATAAACAAAAATGTAGTTTCACGAGGTTCTTTAGCATCACAACTAAACTTGACCACTAGATTAGTACAAAGAATTACAAATTCATTATCAAGAAAAGGTTATATTCTTAGAGTTGGAAACAATAGATTTGGATATTGGGAAATAGTAAAAAAACAAATTTAAGCATATTTGAGATGCTTTTTAAATATAAAAGAAAAAGACCGCCCAAATAAATGAGTGATCTTGGTTTCTCTTGACGATAAAATTGATTAACGTTTCGAGTATTGTGGAGCCTTTCTTGCGGCTTTTAAACCGTACTTCTTTCTTTCTTTAGCTCTTGAATCTCTAGTTAAGAAGCCAGCTTCTTTTAACTTTGGACGATAATCGTCTACGATTTCAAGTAATGCTCTAGAAATGGCATGTCTCATTGCTCCTGCCTGACCGGTCAATCCACCACCATAAACGTTAACGTTTACATCGTATTGACCTACTGTTTCAGTTACTTCAAATGGTGCTCTAACAACCATTCTTAATGTTTCAAGTGGTAAATATTCTTCTAAAGTCTTACCATTTACAACAATGTTTCCACTGCCTGCTACCAAGTAAGCTCTAGCTACTGAAGTCTTTCTGCGACCAGTGCCTTGGTATCTAACTGTTTCTTTTTTCTTAGTTGCCATTTATCTGATCCTCCTAGCCTTCAATCTTTAACTCAACTGGTTTTTGAGCTGCATGTGGATGTTCGCTTCCCTTATAAACGAATAAGTGAGTGCGTTGAACATCGCCAAGTTTATTATGTGGTAGCATTCCGTGAATTGATTTTTCAACCCATTCAACTGTGTACTTATCTTTCATTGTACGCATAGATCTAACACGTAATCCACCTGGATATTGTGAATGGTGATAGTAGTTCTTGTTATCTAACTTATTACCTGTTACAACAATCTTGTCGGCGTTAGTAATAATTACATAATCTCCACAATCAACATTTGGGGTGTACGTAGGTTTGTTCTTTCCTCTTAAAACAGATGCAACTACGGTTGATAAACGTCCTAAAGTTAATCCTGTTCCATCAACAACATACCATGTACGAGTAACTTCTGCTGGTTTTAGCATCGTTGTCTGACGCATAATTTTTTTGTCCTCCTGTAATCAAAATGTAGTTTCCGGGGCTACTTTTTGTCGTAAAGTGACACATATATTTTAGAAACAGAAATGTAAAAAGTCAATCGAAAAAGACGGTAAATCGGCAAAAAACACAACATATTTTTGTATTTTTATTTTGTGTGGTAGAATTAATAATGAGGTGTTATGTATTGATGAAAAAAAGACTGTCTTTAAGCAAAGAGAATTGGTTTCAGATTGTTAATACAATAGTTGTAGTAGCAATCATTGCATTCTATTTCGGTAGACTTTTTTACTATAAAGAGAAGATGACGGTTGCCTATACCGATACTACCAGTGACACTTTATCAAATTTATTAATTGCCAGAAATGACCCGTTAAAAGAAGATAGATTGTATCAGCAGGAAGATGGCAGTTATGTATATAAGGGAATGGTAACGGACAATTACTGTATTTACGAAAATGCTTTGTACAGGGTAATAGCAATAGATAAGGACGGCAATGTCAAAATTGTTGCGGACGAATGTTTAACTAGTATGACTTTAGAGGTTGATGCAACTTTTGAACAATCAGCGATTTATAAATGGCTGAATAAAATCTCATCAGATAATCTTAGTGGAATATATTATCGTGATTTATCCAACAAGAGTAATATTATTGATACCAAAGCCAGTTTAAATATTATTGATGATTTAAACAACTTTACTTCTGATTTGTATGTAAACAGCAAGATAACAATATTGTCGATTGAAGATTATCTTTTAGCTGGTGCGGATAAGTCATATTTGGTTAATGGTCAGGACTTCTGGCTGAGTAATTGTAACAGCAACTATGATTATTACTATGTCGATGAAAACGGAGCAATTGGTTCCTCTTATTCGACAAATCAGTTAAGCGGGGTAAGACCGGTGTTAACTTTAGATGCCTCACTGATTGCGATTAGCGGCAAGGGCAGCAAATCTGATCCATACATTTTATATAAAAAGACAACGGCTGATACGATAAGTTTTACCAAAGCCGGCGACTATATTATGTACAGCGATCAGAAATGGATTGTTGAATCTAAAAGCAGCGGCAATGCGGTATTAATGCTTGACGGGGTAATTATGCAGGATGGGGAAGTGTTTGAGAGAAACTTCGGCAGCTATAATTACTTAAACAGATCTTCTGGGGTGGGAAGATATATCAATGAAGAATATCTAAGCACTTTAGATAACTACCAAGCATATCTATTGGAAAATGACTGGAATTTTGGTACATTTACTCAGGTCGATAACTATGACTATCAGGAAAGTTATAACGGCAGTTTTACAGCTTATGTCTCTATTCCGACTATTGGCTGTAAATATCTGTTTGGCCAGCAAACTTATTATTTAGCAAACAATACGATTCAATCTGAGGATATGATTTATGTTTATCAAGACGGTATTCTATATGCCAACTTATTGGATGACACCGCAGCAATCAGACCAATGATACTGATGAATAAAGATGTTGCCATCGCCTCCGGGGACGGAACATACGATAATCCGTATGTATTGGAGGTGATTGAATAATGTATAAGAATTATTCACCTAAGAAGTTAGAGAAACTGGTTAGAGAAATACAGGTAAAAGGCGGCGTTGAAAAACGCAAGAAATTAGGCTGGTACAGCTGGGTTTTGGTTTTTGTTGATTGTTGTGCCGTAATTTGTTTCTTGCTGGCTTACGGACCGTATTCCGGATTTAGAGACTGGCTGGTTACCACAGCCTTATCAACCGGAAGTCACAAGTATTTTGCTTATGTACTGTACTCGAAAGATATGGTTAATAAAGTGGTTTCAGCCAATACGACCACTCAAGGAGAGAAATTCTCCAATGTCGATGATATTGAATTTATTGATCCTTCCACTATTACGGTATATGCCAATGAATATGAAAAGCAAATATTGCAAAAAGAAGAAGGAAATGATTTATATAAGATTTTCGCAATTGATGAAGGCTCATTTAACGGCTTTATCACGGTAGTTTATCAGCCTCAAAGGCTTGATTTGGCTATTTCAACTAATCGTTATGGAAATGAAGTTTCCGCTTTGGCCCAGCAAAATGGGGCAGTAGTCGCAATTAATGGCGGAGGTTACTCAATTGCTGAAGATTATTCTAAATCGCCTTATAGCATTCTTATCAGCGATCACAGTATCTATTATGATACTAATAGAACGGGTGAAATTGTCGGAATGAATGATGAAGGAGTTCTGATGTTAATGAACTCGACTGCTCAGGAAGCGGTAGATGCCGGAATGAAATGGGGATTGGAGTTTGGACCGTTCTTAATAGTAAATGGTAAGGCAGCTGAGTTTACCGGGAATGGCGGATACGGTTATCAGCCAAGAACGGTAATCGGTCAAAGAAAAGACGGAATCGTTATCCTGCTGACTATTGACGGACGTGGCGGTAATGGCTCTAATGGAGCCAGTATGGTTGAGTTAACCGAAGTGCTATTACGCTATGGCGTTTATAACGCTTGTAATCTCGATGGCGGCGGTTCAACTGTGTTGGTAGAAAATGGCAAAGTGTTGAATTATCCGGTTTCTTATCAATTTGCCGGAGAAAGGAATGTTTTAGATGCAATCATACTTAAATGATCAAATACAGCAGCTGCAGCAAATTATTGACGAAAGTCAGAAAATCGTATTTTTTACCGGCGCCGGGGTATCTACTGAAAGCAATATTCCCGATTTCAGAAGTAGTGATGGTTTGTATAATCAAAAATATAAATACCCTCCGGAGCAGATTATTTCCCACGATTTCTTTTGGGAAAATACCGAAGAATTCTATCGCTTTTATCGTGATAGAATGATTTATCCTTCAGCTCAGCCTAATATGGCTCATATTAAAATGGCTCAGCTTGAAAAGAAGGGTAAGGTTTTAGCTGTGGTAACTCAGAACATTGATGACCTTCATCAAAAGGCTGGCAGCGAAAAGGTTTATGAGCTACATGGTACGGTAATGAAAAACTACTGTACTAAATGCCATCGTTTCTACAGCCTGAATGATATTTTAAATATGGACACCATCCCAATATGTAGTTGCGGTGGTGTCATCAAACCTGATGTTGTACTTTATCAGGAAATGCTAAATGAAAAGATTATTGATCAGTCGATTGAAGCAATCAGTCAGGCCGACACTTTGATTGTATGTGGCACATCATTGGTGGTTTATCCGGCTGCATCGTTTGTTAATTATTTCCATGGCAAAAACCTGGTTGTAATTAACCTATCTTCAACAAGAATTAATTCAACAGCTTCTTTGGTAATTAATGGAAAAGTAGCTGAAGTATTAAGTAAAATTAAGGTTGATTAGAATACTTTTTGGTATAATTTCTTTAATAGGAGGTTTTATATGAAGAAAAAAAGCAGCGATAACAAGGACATATTTATTATGCTTATCGGCATAGGTGTTGTTTTATTAGCATTTATTTCATTGTTTTGGACTTCACAAAAAGGAATGATGGCTTCGGCAGTATCAATTCTTGTGATGATTATAGGTATATTTATAACAATTTGGGGTTATAACAGTTAATAGTAGTATTAACAATTAATCTGTTACATACTGTTCACTGACTAACCGAATAAGTACAATAAACTTTTTCATTTTTTAAAAAAGGATTGTGGTTTTTCAAAGAAACACCAATCCTTTTTTCTGGTTATCGCAGCCACAAAACCAAACGATTAAGGCTGACGCTTATTTTTCGTGTGCTTTGTCATATAGCTTTTGGATATCGGAAGGTAGTTTATCTGGCAACATTTCGTGTAATCTGTCTTCGTTGCCATCCTGCAAAGCCTGTTGGTAATACCAACACTTAAAATTAATCATCGCTAAAATCCGATTCAAATGGTCGATTTCCTTTTCAACATTTTGTTTCTGCTTTTCAAATAGATCCTGGCGTTCTTTGTAAGTGGCAGGACCTTCAACACTTAAATCAATAAAATGTTTGATGTCGTCCATCTTCAAACCGGAGCGTTTTAAGCACTCAATTATTCTTAATGTTTCCAATTCTTTTCTGCTGAATTTGCGGATTCCGGAGGTTCTTTGCATATCAGGAAAAAGACCTAAATTGTCATAATAACGCAAAGTTGAAATCGGAAGATTAAACATTTTTGATACTTGTCCTATTGTGTACATCATAATTCCTCACTTTAATAAACCTTTACCTAAAGTTAACTTTAGATTTAACCTTATTATAAACAGCAAGCCAAGAGTGTGCAACAACCGGCTTATTAGACAAATGAGTTATTAAACATCTGGAAATTTGTCGCAGGTGAACTATCAATAATTTTCAAGGAGAATATATCAATTGGATTCTGCAGCAAAATAGAATATTTACCTAAGAAACCGGGAAAGGTTAAAAAATAAGTATTGCCCTGTTTTTCATTAGTTCATTTAGCAGGTTTTACAACTAATTGTATTACCTGATGGCGATTTGTGTTGTTGGGTAGTAGGATGAATTATTCATTTTTAAAATATTTGTGTTAGCATAAAAATTATTTATTCTTTTTGATACTTCGAATGTATCCGCATCCAAGTGTCTTGTAATTTGAACATCCATAGAATTCACCATACTGTCCACTTTTTCGTATAAGGTGTCCTCCACATAATGGACATGTATATTGTTCTTTACGCATATCCTCTCCGTAAACTTCATCAATTTCTTTTACGAAAACTGATTCATTTCCTTTTACTGTGACAAGCCAAACTTTCTTTTTTGCTCTAGTAATTGCGACATAGAAAAGACGACGTTCTTCTGCGAAAGGATAATGATCGCCATTATCAAGCAAAAGTTGTAAAATTGGAGCATCCGCTATCTGACTTGGGAAGCCTTTTCCATAGGCTTTGTTGTTCAATAAAAATACATAGTCTGCTTGCAATCCTTTTGAACTGTGGATTGTCATGAAAGAAATATGTAAATCAGGTCTTTGAGTAAAGACTACTTCAGTTTGACCAAGAACATTATTATAACGATAAGAAAGATGCTGCTGACCATCTAATAATTTTATATCGAACCGATACCTTCCAAGCAATAGTACAGTGCTTTCTTTTGGCAGGTCTTTAAGCTTTTCTATAAGGAACTTAATAGAATAAGTCTCTGTATAACCAGTTATTTTTTCCATAGAAAAACCGCGATCTACTATGGCACTATGTAACTGTTTTTGTTTTTGATTTGGATTTTTCATGACAAAACTGCTACTTACAGAGATCAAACTTTGTGGGAAACGATATGTTGTTTCAATGCGACTGACTTCCGAAGCACCCCAATATTTTTCAAAATTGAGAATGAAACCTATATCGCTTCCATTAAATCGGTAGATACTTTGCCAGTCATCTCCTACACAAAACAAACGGTAATCCATTTGCTGACGCATTTCGAAAAGAAGTCGATAGTGTGCTTGAGAAATGTCTTGATATTCGTCTACAACTACATAACTATATGAATGAACAAATTGACCATGATGGACATATGAAGAAGCAATATTAATCATGTCGTTAAAGTCGATTTCGTTACAAGACCGGAGTAACGTTTGGTAATTGTTATAAATCGGCTCAATTAGATCAATCACCATTTCAATACTTGACAGGTTTCGAAAATTCTGATTTCTATTGCGTACATCATTTAGTGTGCAATTATTGCTTTTTACTAAAGTGATGACCGTTGAAAACAATTCTGTAACTTGATCAAGTTTTTGATTTTCGGTACCACTGATTTGCGCCCATAATTCTTTAGAAGATAGTGGTGTAAAATGCACGCCAGCATTTTCTAATCGTTCCTTCAAATTTGGTAAAAGTTGATTTTCAAGCTTTTCATATGAATAGACTTCAATCATATTCGTTCCATTTTGTCGGTGTAGTTCACGCTTCCATTTGATTCCCTCTTGATAGGCTTGTGTTGCTGACAAACCGTTTTTACCTGAAAAATAGGAAGGAACATTTCCTTGACGATTGATGCCAAAGTATTCTATATACAGATCGAAATCAGGAAGGTAAAAATCAGGGTAGTATTGTCCAAATTCGGATGTTCTTGTGTCAATCGGATATTCTTTTTCATATACATATGTGATTCCATTTTGTGTTAAATAGTTGGCTATATCTAATTCGCCATAACTTTTTACCGTTTCTTTTTTGAGCGTAACGGGTGGATTGTATTTTAGATAAGAAAGGTATTCCTCCTCTGTTTGAAAATCGAACTCCGACTTCCATTCTACTCCGTTGAAAGTTAGATACAGACATAATCTTCTTAGGTAGGTTGCGTCTTGTATCAAGGTATCTAACTGTTTTCGAACAAATTGACGAATATCTTCTGAATATATTTTAGGCTTTTTGCCTTGTACAGCTGTGATAATATTTAATCCGAGTTTATGAAATGTTTGGGCGGTTATTTGTTCTCCAATTTCTTTATTTAATCGTTCACTCATTTCTGAAGCAGATGCATTGGTAAATGATAGAACAAGAATATCTTTTGGAGTGCATTTCTTCTCTTTAAGCAGATATTTTACATAGCCGACAATAGTGGTAGTTTTTCCAGTTCCGGCACCTGCAAGAACGAGATGATTTCGGATTTCTTTTGTGATGCATCGCATTTGTTGATCATCTAACATTTTCCCCTCTATAGGTAAAATTAATTCTGCAGCATCTTTCGCTTTTTGACTCGCTAAAAAATCATTATATGTTTGTAGTCTATGTGGAAGGGACTCATAGGTATCAACAAATTTCAAAGCTAATGTGCGAGTTTTGCGCCCTGATAAGCCAATATTGAATAATATACTGTTTGTTCTTTTTTTTGAGGAATTATAAGCAGAATACCATTTTTCTTGATAGTTCCTTACTACGCAAGGGTCAACAAAACTTTGGTTTGAACTCCATAATTCTTTTTCTTCTCGTAATGCATCATCAATTTGGATTAGGAGTGTATCGTCATCTAGCTCTTTCGGAAGAATTACATCTGCAATGTTTGATAGCATTTTATTCCAAAAATCCATGATAATTCCTCCCCCTAATAATAACGCATCGATTCTTGTTTCATTATATCATTTGAAAAATGATATTTCATTTTAATTGTTTGAAGCCTTTAATCGAAAAGTGATGTGTTTTTTGGAAAGATTTGAAAAATAGCTTTGTTTTATTGATTGGCACAGTATGCTTATATTAATTGAAGACATTTTTTGAAAAGGGATTTCAAGTATTTTGTAGAAGCTCTTTTCGTGGCTCTACTTTTTTAGATTTAGTATTATTAAATGCAGTCGAAATGGCAAACTATAAACCAATCAGTCGGCATAAAATATTCAGCTGCCAAAAACAACTATTATCAAAAAAAGATACTATTGGTTAGTATCTTCATTGCCTTGATAAACTCCTTCTAATTCGGGGAGGACGAAACTGTCATCTTTTTGGTAAACAAACTCAAAAGGATGAACACAGTAATTGCGAATTAAATTAGAAATGATGCTCATTTGTTTGATGATTGGAGTATAAATCAATAAATCCAAAGAGGAAATGTAATCATGACTTCTTTCATCTAAAAACCAGACAATATGCTTGGTTGGCTTAGTTGTAAAAGGGATTTCTTCCTTTTGGTAAACCTCACCCTCATCATTATCATAGTCATAATATGGAATCAGCATTTGCGATAGTTCATAATTCCAGATGTCTAAATTATCCTGATCTTCTTCGACTTCCGGATCAAATTCATAATGAATAGTGATTGATAAGCCGTTTAACAGTTTGTCGCTGTTTTCAACTTTAATAAAATCAGGCAATAATTCTTTCTTGTAGTCAATATCATTAAAATGTCTTATAAACTGATAGCTATTCACTTCACTGTTATAGACAATAGCTCCGTATTTGTAGATTTCTTCATCAAATTCTTTTAGAAACTGACAATAAGGGTCAGTAATATCAACTATTTTGTCTAAGTAAATGTCTTGCATTTTTATCACCACCGAAGATTATTTTAGCATAATAAGCGTTAATTAATGTTATAATTATTTAGCTGATGATGATTAATGAGTGATTGTTATTTGGCTTGATAAAAATCTCCCTATAGTTAAATGGATATAACGGACCCCTCCTAAGGGTCAGTTGTAGGTTCGATTCCTACTGGGGAGGCCATTGGTCTAATTTAGAGCCTTTGTTAAATGGCTTTTTATTTTGGCAAGAACTATTCAAACAATTATTAAAAAATGTCAGGATAGTTTTTAAGCAAAGCAGCCATTTGCTGAGGTGATTCGTTAAAATCTCGTTTAATCCATTCAATCAGTAAGCCAAAAAGACCTAAACTGTAAAACCGACTTGCGTAACATTCAGTGATGTTTTCCTCTGATTGCGGGACCATAATATAGAAGAAGGCATCATAAATCACCGATTGCAGTTTATTATCGCACAGAAGAATGAGATAATCTTTAATACTGTAATTAAACTGGAAAAAATCCAGCGCATTATCGGAAGAATATTTATTGAATTGAGCTAAATTGTGTTGTTGAGCCCATCGTTGCCATAACTTCACCAGTTTAAAGGTCAAAACTTCATTTTTAGTAGAGAAATGCCTGAAATAAGTCGTTCTTCCGACATTTGCGGTTGTCACAATATCTAAAACCGTAATTTTTTCCAGCGGCTTAGTTTTTAAATGCTTAATTAAAGCGTCAGCAATACATTCCTTTAAAAAGGCTGTTGTTTTAATATTTCCTCCCACTGTTTTTTCCTCCTGATTAGAAAAGGTACTTTTTCATATTGCCTGTACCTAAAATTTTTTGTCAACTTGTTTTCTAGACTAATGAATGTTATCATAATTTCCAAAGGTGCTTTAGTACCAATATGAGTGTATGATGCTGACAAAGCAATGTCAAGGGGATGTTGAAAAACGAAGATGATTAAAATTCTTGGACTGATGAGATGATAGTTCGAAAACAATTTAAGGCTTTGTGACAGTTTTTCAACAGGATGCTTTTATCGAAAAGAAAGGATAAAATCTATGAAAACAAAAAATGAAGAAGAAGTTTATCGACTTGCTAAACCAAAAAGGAAAGGACTGCTTCCGCTGATTTTCAGCCGCTTTATGCTGATAGTTCTGCTGCTCATTTTACAAATTGCTTTAGTGATTACCTTTTACGGGTGGCTGAATCAGTATTTTACCTATTTTTCGTTAATCATGACGATATTTACCTTGTTTATGATTGTTTATCTGTTCAATTGCGAAATGGATGCTACAGGGAAACTGACTTGGATGTTTATGATTGCTTTATTTCCTTTGCCTGCTACCTGCTTTTTGCTTTTTACCCAGGCAAATGCAGGGCACAATACTGAAAAAAAGCGGGTTACAGAATTAATTGACAGCACAAAAAATGCTATTGAACAACCGGAAGGTGTAATTGAAGAAGTCAAGGCTGATGCTGTCGGAGTAGACGCTCTGGCAAAGTATTTGAATAGAAGCGGTTGTTTTCCGATTTTTAAACAGACAGATGTAACTTATTTCCCAATCGGTGAAGAAAAATTTGCGGCAATGATGCAGGAGTTGCAAAAGGCCGAAAAATATATCTTTATGGAATACTTTATTTTGGAAGAAGGCTATATGTGGGGGAAGGTTCTAGAGGTCTTATCTGAGAAAGTCAAAGCGGGAGTAGATGTTAGGGTTATGTATGACGGTACCTGCGAAATATCGCTTTTGCCGGCAAAATATCCTAAATTATTAGCGAAATTGGGCATCAAAGCTAAGGCGTTTTCACCGATTTTGCCGATTGTATCATCACATTATAATTATCGAGATCACCGCAAAATACTGGTTATCGATGGTAAAGTTGCTTTTAACGGAGGAATTAATTTAGCTGATGAATATATCAATCGTATTGAAAAGCACGGTCACTGGAAAGATACGGCGGTAATGCTCAAGGGACAGGCTGCCAAGAGTTTTGCATTAATGTTTTTGCAGATGTGGAATATTGATGAAAAAAACCCGGAATTTTTGCCTTATCTTGATGATGGCGGCTATCTTCCATCGCACTCAAGCGGATATGTTATGCCTTTTGGTGATAGTCCGTTAGATGACTGCAAGGCCGGTGAAGCAGTATATATGGATATTTTGAACCGGGCCAATAATTATGTTCATATTATGAGCCCATATTTGATTTTAGATGGCGAATTGTCAACAGCATTGAAATTTGCTGCCCAACGAGGGGTCGATGTAAAACTGATTTTGCCGGGAATTCCAGATAAGGAAGCAGTATATGCTCTTGCCAAGTCACACTATCATGAACTTGTAAATGCCGGAGTAAAGATTTATGAATATACCCCTGGCTTTGTTCATGCTAAAGTCTTTGTCAGCGATGACATCAAGGCTGTTGTCGGAACTATTAATTTGGATTATCGCAGCCTCTATCATCATTTTGAATGCGCAACATTTATGTATCAATGCGATTGTATTGCTGATATTGAAAAAGACTTCCAGGATACTCTGGGAAAATGCCGTGAAGTTACCCTGCAAAGTATTAAAAAGGAAAAATTCAGTTATAAATTGATGGGAAGCATTTTGAAGTTTATTGCCCCTTTGATGTAGCTATTATTTATTGTAAATAAAAGCCTCCACAGATAACTTTCTGCTGGAGGTTTTAGTTTGACCATCAATGTTGTTTGGCAAACAAAGAAATGGCGTTTTTGGCTTTTAGAGGGTATACTATAACTTAGATATGAAAACAGTAAAGGTCGTAGCAGCAGTAATATATGCAGAAGGCAAGATATTTGCCACCGAGCGGGGTTATAGCGAATTTAAAGGCGGCTGGGAGTTTCCCGGGGGCAAGATTGAAGAAAATGAAACAGCAATCCAGGCATTAAAAAGAGAAATCAAAGAGGAACTGGAAGCCGATATCGAAGTTGGACAATTAATCGATACTATTGAGATTGATTATCCGAAGTTTCATCTTTCCCTGGCTTGTTATCTTTGCGAATTGAAAAGCAGCCATTTAGTTCTGAAGGAAGCAGCAAGCTGTCAATGGCTAAGCAAACAACAGCTGGATAGCGTTGCCTGGCTGGAAGCTGATCGCTTGCTGATTGAAAAGTTAAAAAGAATTTTATAGATTTTTCAAAAGGAAATTTTTATTGACAGTTTTAAATAGCAGCAGCTAAACAATGCTTACATTGCTCATCTGTTATTTCTCTTTGAATAAAAAATCGATAATTGTAAATATTTCATTATCTGCTATTGGCGCAATAATGTAATCATTATTTCTCGAAATAGTAACCTGTTCTACTCCCATTTGTTCAGCCATTTCAAATTGAGTATAACCTAATATTTCTCTTATCGCTTTCAGATCATCTGCAAAATTATAATCCATAACATCACCTCAACTTATTTACATCAAATTACATAAATAAATTTAATAATAACTTATACATAACATATTACTTAAATAAGTTCTTTCATCCTATTTTTGGTAAAAAAGAAGTATCTAAACTTTTCACATAGTCTAAATCCTTCTCTGATCTTCTCTCAACAATTATTGCTAACGTTTTGAGAATTCCGTGAGAATTTCCACAGTCTAAATCTCCTTTAAAATAAGGATTTTATTTTGGTTTGCTACTTTGTTGTTACCTTTTTGCTACCTTACTAAACCTAATATAATTATAAATTATCACGTTGATGAGAAGAAACTCATTTTACATACCATTGTACTAGTGGCTATGGGAAAGGAGTTTTTTCATTAATCAACAAATGATTCACCAGGACTATGTAACATCTTTCCTTTTATGAAAACAATAACGTGTTGGATATACACTATAACGCTTTGAAATGGCAAGTAAAAATGTTATACTATGTGCATATTAATAATGATATCATTTTAAAAAATCGCGAATTGTGGGGTGCTAGAATGAGCATAATAAATGCCTTTGATATTAATGGAGAAGAAATCATTAAAGCAGAGAATAATATTAGAAGAATAGACAGTTTCCCAACAACGATTATAGTTGTATTTTCTGCGAACTTTTGTGAATTATTTCTTAATAAGTATAAAGCATCAAAAATTGGTGGGCTAGCTGCCGGCGGACAAAGACTTCCGATTTATGAATTTGAATATAAGGGCAAACAAATGGGGTTCTTTAATACAATATTGGGTGGTGCAGCATCTTCTGCTCTTTTGGAAGAACTTATTGCATTGGGTGCAGAAAAGTTTTTATACTTTGGTTCTTGTGGAGCGTTAGATAAAGATATAGCAGGAGGACATTTATTAGTTCCTGTAGCGGCGTATAGAGACGAAGGTGTAAGTTACCATTATGTGGAACCCTCAGACTATTTAGAAATTGCAACTGCTTCACGATTGACGAAAATTCTTGATGATATGAATATTCTGTATAACACTACAAAGACATGGACAACAGATGCATTTTATAGGGAAACCAAGAATAACTTACAGAAGAGAAAAGATGAAGGCTGTGGTGTAGTAGAAATGGAATGTGCTTCTATTATGGCAGTTGGACAATTTCGCCAAAAAGAAGTATATCAATTTTTATATGCTGCCGATTGTTTGGGAGACAATGATTGGGATAAACGTATTTTAGGAAATATGCCTGAAAATTTAAGAGAAAAAATTCTTTTAGTTGCAATGGAGATAGCTATTCGATTGTAAAAATTATTTCCTCACGCACTATTTGAATAAAAATGTTGACAGATTCTTATTTTTTTGAAAGCCAGGGGGATCAGAAAGTGATAAAAGAGATTTATTCGTTCGATTCATATAAAAAGTTTATTAGTGATATTTCTAGGGATTCCAATTTTGCTGATCCTCATTTTGAATTTGACCATAATAACTTATATGATTCATTAAAGAAAGATAATAGAAAAGCCTATATTGTTACCAATGGGAAAAAGGTAAAAGGACTATTTGTATGGTTGATCATTCCTGATGAAAATTATATTGAAATGTTGATTGGATTATCCAAAGAAGAATCATCAATAAATGAAATGATTACTTTTATTGAAAGTGAATACAAAGACTATCAATTAGATTTTGTAATAAATCCTAAGCATCATTTGTTTTGCAACATCTTGAAGACTAAAAATGCTAGTTTTGAAAATGAGCAACAATGGATGATTTGGGAAAAAGAAAGTGAAAACCAATATCATTACGAAATTGTCCCTTTATCTGATGAATATGAAGCTCAATACATTGATAAACATAATAAAGATACCTATTGGACAGCTGAAAAGGTAATTGAAGCAAAAAATAGATTTAGAGTTTTTTTGGCTATTAACGAGGAAAAGGTCATTGGCTATATTGATGTAACATACTGCTATGAAAAGAATGAACCATATGACCTATGGGTAGATAGTGAATTTTTAGATAAAGGATATGAGCAAGCATTGTTGCAAGCAGCGATAAAAATGAATAAACCTAAAGAAATGATGGCTTTAGTAGATGTCAGTAATTACAATGAAGTCGAAATGCTTGAATCAATAGGTTTTGTCTCTGTAGTAGGAACAAATAGCATATATGCTACATATAAATCATAGATTAGCTAAAACGTAGAAATAGACATTTTTATCAAAGTGAAAGATATCAATTAGCCGGTGGTTTTCGAATGAATTTATTTATAGTTGATTTTTCATAAAATATAATGGCAGATTTAGATATTTTCCTTAATACAACGCTCTTAGGAATTGACTATATGTTAACTTACGAGTATACTACTTATGAGTTAACTGATATGAGGTGATATTATGATAGGAAGAGAAAAAGAATTACAACAGCTAGATTCTCTTTATGAAAGTAATCATTTTGAATACTTAGTCATGTATGGACGAAGACGAGTTGGAAAAACAACGTTGCTGCAGGAATTCAGCAAACATACCAATTCAATCTTTTATCCTGCCAGAGAAAAAAATGATACACTTAATCTCGAAGATTTTTCAAAAACTGTACAGCTTCATTTTGATCATACATATATTGCTTCTTTTCAAAGCTGGACAGCTGCCTTTGACTATATTTCAAAAAAGGTAACGGATAGGACTGCAATTATTATTGATGAGTTTCCATATATTGTTCAAGAGAATCCAACTATCAAATCAATTTTGCAACATACCATTGATCACGATTGGAAAAATAAGAATATCTTTTTGATTCTGTGTGGTTCTTCTGTAAGTATCATGGAAAATGAAATTATGGGAAACAAGTCCCCTTTGCATGATCGACAAACTTCTACTCTTGAAATCAAACCATTTGATTATTATGAAAGTGCTGCATTCTTTCCAGATTATTCAAATGAACATAAACTAATCAGTTATGGTATTCTTGGCGGCATTCCACGATATCTTGAAGCTTTCAATCCAAAAATAGACATTCAAACTAATATTGCATCCAATATTATTAAAGAAGGATCTTATTTGTATGAAGAACCTGACAATCTTTTAAAAGCAGAATTGAGAGAGACAAATATCTATAACTCTATTCTTTCAGCTATTGCTTCTGGAAGAAACAAAATCATAGAAATCGCCAATTACATTCATGAAGACAAGGCAAAAGTAGCAAAATATTTATTGATATTACAGACATTAAGGTTAGTAGA
>JBJFHD010000051.1:0-3937 GCA_051893335.1 Erysipelotrichaceae bacterium
TTGATTCAGGAGAGGAAGCGGCTTAAATGTATTTGTATTGTGCTTATAAAGAAATGCTGTTTTCACCTTATATCGGAGAATATGTTTCATTCGGCATTGAGGTTATCTTTGTTTCCCCAAAAGGCAGAAAAGAGATTTTAAAATTTTCGGATGTTTCTCCGAATGAAACAAAAGTAGAAAGACTAGCAGAGCTTTGTACAAAAGAACAGCTTGAGCCGAATCAACTTTGCAGTGTAATTGAAGATTACATATATTAAACACAACCAAAAACGGAGGTATATCAATGAAAAGAAAAATTGCAAAAATTTTATCACTATCTTTGTCTTTTATCCTGTGCGTATTCTCTTTCTCAACAGCCTTTGCGGCAGGCGGCGTTCCCGAAGGCTATACCCCTATTTATACCATCGAGGATTTAAACAATATCCGCAATAATCTTTCGGAAAAATACATACTGATGAATGACATTGACCTGTCGGCATATGAAAATTGGCAACCGATAGGAACAGAACAGTCTGCATTTAAGGGTGAATTAAACGGCAATAATATGTCAATAAAGGGCTTGAATGTTTGTGAGACAGTAAAATCAACAAACAGAGACTCTGCAGGACTTTTTGCGTTTATAAGCGGCGCAACAGTAAAAGACTTGAACATAATCGATGCAGATATAGAAATCAGGAATGAAACAGCCCATTTTTATTCTGTTGGTATTATTTCGGGCAATTCAAAATATTCAAAATTTATAAATTGCACAACATCAGGAACTATTATAGCTCAAGTTAACGGAACCTGCTCGGCAGGAGGAATTACAGGAGAGATAACCACAGACTCTGCTATCAAAAATTGTGAAAACACTGCAAATATTACAATAGACGGAAAATCAGAACTCTATGTTGGCGGTATTGTCGGCTCGTCAAACTCGCCGATTTCAATTTGCCATAACGGAGGAAATATTTCTGTTGATAACTCAGGTTCTCAAAACAAGGAATTTGATATTATCTGCGTTGGCGGAGTATGCGGTAATATGTTTTTAGAGGAAATCAGCAACTGCTATAATACCGGAAACATAATGATTAAATGTATCTCAGATAATTCTTGCGTAGGAGGAATTGGAGGAAATACATTTTCGGTAACGGATTGTTACAGCATTGGAAACATAACATACAGTAATCAGTCAGCTACAGAGACTACCGGGGGAATAGCCGGCAATGTAGTGTATTATTTCAACGGTATGGGTTCATCCGAAGACAATGAATCTTTCGTGAAAAACTGTTATTGTTCAGATAATAATTCTAAAGCTTTAGGTAATACAGTTCCCGAACAAACAGATAATGTCAGTATTCTTTCAGAAGAAAAAATGAAAAAACAGGAATCATTTGTCGGCTTTGATTTTGAGAATATATGGATTATTGGAGAAAACGGTTATCCTATATTTGGAAAATCAACCGAACCCTCTGCTCCCGATTATAGAGTTGCAAGTGCAAAAATACTTTATGTTCCTTTAAAAAACCGTATTGTTTTCGGCTTTGGTTCCCCTGAACTACCCGACGGAATAGTTGTAAAGATTACATATAAAGACGGTACTACCCAAAATGCAGTTATAAAAAGAACTGACGATGGTTATTTTGCAAACGGTGAAAAAGTTACCGGAAGCATGAGACCGGCTGTTGTTAAATACGGGATATTAACGGATACTTTGTTTTTTAATGATGGTCAAGTTAAAATCGAATACAAATATTTGGTTCTTCCTCCTATATTTACAATCATTAAAAGTATAATTAATAAATAATTTTAGTTTTTTATTTTGAGGTTTTATATGAAAGGGAAAAATTATGTTGAGATGTAGTATCAAAGAAAAGACTGTAAAAGCGTTTGCTGCATTGCTTTGCATTTCTCTTCTATTGAGTTCTTTTTCAAGTGTTGCATACGGTGCAGAAGAGGAATATGGTATTTCGCAAGAAACATTTTATGACGAACTTACAATAATGATGAGTTCAAGCGACGACTATGATTCTAACATTCAGGTTGAAAGCACTGAAAATGGAGAAACAGTAATTGAAAACAAAATTTCTACAAATAGATTAATTGTATCAACAAACTCTAACCGGGATCTTTCAAGAAACTATGGCGCAGTTTCAAAAATTGAAGGATATAACAATTGGCATATTTTCCAGTACAGAACTTACGAGGAAGCTTCTCTCGCATATGAAGCATTTTCACAGAGCGATTCTATTAACTTCGTTGAATTTGATGAGTTGATAGAATTTGATGACACCGATATTAATCCTTCTGACAGCGGGAACTATGAACCTCTTTCCTGGGGAGCAGAGTACATTCAATCTGTTACAGCAAATGAGGCAATTTTAAATTCAGGTATGGAGCTTCCTGAAGTGATTGTTGCGGTTATAGATACCGGCGTTGACAGTACCCACAGCTTTTTTAATTCAGATCCAAATAATCCACGTGTGCTCAATGGAAACAGAAGCAATGATAATGTTGCATACAACGAACACGGAACACATGTTGCGGGTATTGTTGTTGATAACACGCTACCAAATGTAAAAATCAAATCATATAATTTCTTCTATTATCAGGGTAAAAAGGTTGGTAGTTCATATGTATCTCTTGCAACTGAAATTCTCTCTGCGGTAAAAGACGGCGTTGACGTTATTAACATGAGTTTAGGCGGTTGGTCTTTTCTTGCAAAAAGCAATACAATAGAAGATGAAATATTGAATGCCGTTAACAATAATATTCCTGTTGTAGTTGCTGCCGGCAACGAGTTTACAGATGCTTCTTTAGTCTTTCCGGCAAACAATCCTAATGTTATAACTGTTGCTGCTATATCAGAAAACAGTACTCCTGCAATATTTTCAAATTTCGGAGATTGTGTTGATATTGCTGCGCCGGGCGTTAATATAAATAGCACGTTGCCTAGTGATGCATATAGCAACAATAATTATGGATTGATGGACGGAACATCAATGGCAGCTCCTTTTGTAACAGCCGCTGTAGCTATGATGAAAACTATTTATCCCGATTTGACAGCAAAAGAGATTAAGGAAAAAATAGTGCAATCTGCATTTGTTCCCCGAAATTGGACCGGACGATACGGCAAGGGCGTTCTTAATTTTGAAAACATTATTAAGAATGACAGAGTCTTATATCCAACTATTAATCTAAGAAAAGACGGAGCAACAATCGTTTCGTCGGTTCCTAATACGACAATCTATTACACAACAGATGGCACAACTCCAATAATAGGAAATTCAAAAATATATTCTTCCGAAATAATTGATACAACGGATGTTACCATGATAAAGGCAATTGCCTATAAAGAAGGTTGCTTACCAAGCTATGAGGTTACAAAACGCTTAAAGTTTTCAGTTGATGCAACAGTGAGATATAAGAGTTCAACACAATTGCCATATGTACCTGACAGTAAAATTATAAGATGTTATTCATCAAATCCGGAAGTTGCAACAGTGGATTATTATGGTAACATAAAAAGTGAATCTGTTGGAAAAGCAACATTAACAGTGTATTTTGAGAATAATCAAGTAGGTACATATAATGTATCTGTTGAATATGCTTGGTGGCAGTGGTTTATTCGTATTTTTTTATTCGGCTTTTTGTGGTATTAATGACTTGAAATTCGATACTATTTAAATCGTTGTAGAATGGAACGACCACATATGAAAAGCCTTTGATAACCAGTATAAATAAATCGTTGGAATTATAGGAGCTAAACGGTCTAAGCTTTATAGTTGGATGTTAAAACTTAGATAGAATTATAGCTCTCAAATCATTATCTTGAATTGAGAGCTATATGTTTAGCTATTTCTTAGTAGATTGAATAGGTTTTTAAAGTTTTATTAGGTTTTGTCGAAAATAACGGCAAATTAAATATGTAAAAAAATTAAAGGATAACATTATATTA
>JBJFHD010000052.1:0-3841 GCA_051893335.1 Erysipelotrichaceae bacterium
TCAATAACGATTTCTGTTAAATTGCAGGTTTCGAGCTTATCCATGCATAATCCTCATAGATTTACATAATTTAATGAAATATTAACATAAAACAGGATAAATATTCAATAATTATTTTTAAAAATTATTTTTTAAATTTTCCTAAAATCGTGAACCGTTTGAGATTTTTAAGTAACTAAAAGCAAACCCGAATAAATACATTACTGTTAACTCAAACACTTTTTCCTTTTTTGTATTCCGCCGTTCTGCCTGAAGCTGTCCTGCCCCCGGATTTTCAACGGCGTTTTTCTTAACTTAAAATTATGATTAATAATTCCGTATTGATTGCTTCATATTTTTGACAGCGATGCATTCTTGTAGGAATCATCGTCGGTTACTTCCTTTATAACTTTTATTTGTTTTGGAAAGACGATATTTGCATTTTCATCACTCAACTCTATTTCAGCAATTGCCTTGTCATCCCAAAACGGATAAACATCAATTTCAAAATACTGATTCTCATATGTAAGACAGTATCTTGTTTTGCGAATCTGTCGTTTAGTGGTATCAGCCTCCATAAGAAGCTCAAGATATTCCGCCTGAGAGAGACGGCGTTCGATTTCGACACGCTTTACATCCGAAACTTTACGCTTTATCGTCTGGAAGTATATGTAGTTGCCGTCAACGCCACGCTGACGAACTCGAACCTCATCGCCGACAGCGCTGTTCAGATAAGTCTGAATAATCTCAATGCGACGGCAGGAAGGATTACTTTCAAGCCACTTGACATCAGGATACTCAATCAGATATTTGCGTTCGATTTCATAAGGCTCCGGTTCGCCAAGAAATGATGCTATTTCAGCAACAAGTTTTTTCATCTTATCTTCAAAATCAGATGTATTATCAATTACTCTGAGATGAGGATGACCGGTCCAAGCAGAAATAAGCTTGTCATCCAAAGCCGCAGCTTCCTCAAGCGTCTCGGTTCTGGCAGAGTTGTTGGCAGTGGTATAGAATTCCTCTGCGCCCTTGGCTGCCGTAACAAGGTGAAAAACAGCATCGTAATTATCCCGAAGCTCTACTTCGTTAGAACCGGTGAACTTGATTACATCAGCAAATTCAATCTCATCCATATAAGCTTTATTATCGAGAGTGCCCCGATCGCAAACAATAAGGACCTTATCTGTAAGCATTGAATGAGCCGCCTGTTCAAAGATTTTCTCCTTTTCAATCTGCAACCTTATCTGACATTTTTGGTATTCTGAGTTTGAACTGCATGTCCACGGTGCCACGCCGCCGGTAATCAATTCAGTTGCTGTTTCAGGAACAAAAAGAACCGTATACCCTATTTGAGTAAAAGCATTCTGAACCCAACTCATTGCAGTAGACTTGCCTGCGCAAGGACCACCGGTTATTACTATCTTTGTTATCTCCATTTTTTCTCCTCATTTCTCATGGACAGCAAATCATTAACATAAATATAAAGAGTGCTGTCAATTTTCTTATTTAATTTGTTTTAAGTTTGGATTTCCGGGTTTCACATTTTGAAACTGCTTTGTCGGAAACATAAAACTTCTTTTTGATTTTTATTAACAGTCGTGTAAATACGGATTTAAAACCCGAACAAAAATGATTAAATAAAAAGAATAGTTAATCTTAAACCGCCATTAATAAATAAAGATTTTTGTTAATCTATCATTCCAACTTATAAGCAATTTGTGCAGTTTTATGTATTTGTAAACAGATAATTATTTGTCTGCAAAATCGATTATAAAAGAATTGCAGAAAGCATTGTAGTTTGAATTTTACTCTTTTTTGTATGAAGCTGCAGGTCAGGCTCAAGAATTGATAAGCGTGAAATTCATCAGGGCTCAGCGTTCAGCAAGTTTGCCGTCAGGACGGAATATCAGCAAAAAATATTACTATTTCTCCAAAAAATCGTAAGAAAATGATCTCCGAAAAACATTTGGTTCCGCTTAAAATACAATGAATTTCTGCCGGCATTGACATAAAGACAGACATAATGAATAAATCTGTTCCCTCAAATAATTCTACGGTAACCATGTTTGTTATCCGTAAGGTGTTAAAAATATAATCTTAATAAATCATCCCCCGAAGAATGTTGCTATTTAATGACTTTCTTCGGGGGATAATTCTATTTGAAGTGTTGAAGGATTGTTTGAAGGTTAGAAAAATTTTATTTGTTTGATATATTCTTTATCAAAACGAATCAAGCAGAAGTCATACTACATCCATAAGTCTGTTTAATGATGGATTGTTAGATGCATACATGGAAGAAAAGACATATCTTCCGTCTTTGTAGAAAACCGCCCATGTTCCGTTGTAGATGTATTCCACATATATCTCAGTACCATGTTTCATTTTACCAAGAACATTATAATCAGCTTTGTCTTTATCGATAAGCTGTGGTGACGAACGGTAATTAATATACCAGTCATCCTCCTGCAAAGCAATTCTGTATGTTTTCCCCTCATATATTAAACCGCTTGCGTATTGCTGTAGCTCTAAAGGAATATTGTTCTGAGGATCATTTGCGGTTGTTTCTGTTGATGCCTGTTGGGTAATCGGTTCAATTGCAATCACAGGCGTTGTTGTTTGTTCTGTTGGCACTTGTTCATATACTGAGTCGGAATTTGTTTCCTCTGCATAATCTGAGTTATCGGAAATATTAAGGAATTCTCCTAAAGAATCCTTGTAACCTGCCAAAAAGTCATATTTGAAGGTGTCAATTCTATCCGTCATCAGGAGGAAATTAAACGCAGTAAATGAAACCACGAGCAACAGTAATATCCAGACTAGAATAATAATTAGAGTCGATAAGTTAGACTTGCCTTTCTCAGCATTGGTCGGATTATTGTCATAATTTCTGTTATTATTATCATAATATGGCTGAGCGGTATTTGGCGAATAACCTCGTGAATTATATGGTGAATAATTGAGAGGATCCAAGTTGTTTTGATCTGTATCGATTTTGATTTGGAATTCTGACGTGACAAATTCATCTTGAACTACAACTTTATTGCCACAGTTACCACAAAAGGCATCAGTGGGAGACAATTCTGCTCCGCATTTTTTGCATTTCATTTCAAATTAAGCTCCTTTTATCAATATAACAATAAAATACCATATAAAAATTCTTTTTTCAATGTTTTTTTAAAATTATTGAAAAATGATATCCATTATTATTTGAAAACAGCTACGATAATGATATTTTCGAAACCCGCTTTGTGCTTCTTTTTGTAATTAAGATTTATGAGAATTTCGTCGTCATAAACGACTACGCTGTTTACGAATCTGTCAATCAGTGCTCTGCGACCTTCAAGCGTATTTGTATCAATATTTCTGAAACTCATTATGCAGAACATTATCTGTTCATATGAGTAGGTTGGCTTTTTGATTTCTTCCTGAATTATGCTCAATTCAAGTTTTCTCTTTGTTTCCTCAAGATCATCAAGTCTTCGCTTGATTGATTTGCCGTTGTCGTACCGTGTAAAAATTTCGAGTGGTATAGCACCGGGTCAATCAAGATATTCTGCTCGATGTCGGAATAATATCCGAGCCGAAGTGTTCCGAGTGATTTTGAAAAAATCGCAATAACACTTTCGGGAAAGATTTGAAGCTTTTTCTGACGAGATGTATAATTACGCCCTTATCAAAGGATTTTTTCAAATATGAATTTATTTTGTTGCCATATTTGATTTCAGGGATTATAATAAAAGTGAAAAATTTTTCAAAAAATTTTGTTACATTTCGAAATTTCGGTGACTACATAATGAGGGCTGATGAAAGGAGTGAGGATAATGAGTGAAAAGAAGCGAGCCGACGCATTACTGCAGGAATG
>JBJFHD010000053.1:0-17335 GCA_051893335.1 Erysipelotrichaceae bacterium
CTCAATTTTTAAATTGACGTTGTGTTATTTCTGTTTGTTTCTCAAAGAACAACTCGCACTCCAAGGGCCTCCCCTTTCAGCGCGCTCATATATAATGCCATATTTGCCTTCACTTTGCAAGACTTTTTTTAACTTTTTTCATGAATTTTTTTGAGGATTTTTTTCTTGCTGAAAATGTTACTATTCTATCATTTAATACAGCACAAAAGTGATATCTTAATTATCTTTTTTTAGTCTTTTAACTATACTCTTTTTCTTTTCACGCAGCGATATATTGGCATTATTATAGTATAATCCCATTAAATCAAACATAATTCCACAGCCATATAATGCCCCTGATACAAATTCAGCCATATTATCGGTAAAAATAAAGCGGAAGAAATCAAAATGATTATTTAGAATCGCAATTATTATTAAAAGATTACCGATATAAATATATTTATTTACTTTTTCGCTTTTCTGTTTTTCGCTTTGACCTTGATAATCGATTAAACTCTCAATAGTTTTATCAGAATCGATTATTTCAGTCGGTTTATTTCTTTCGCCTTTAAGAAGCTCATCGATTGTTACATCCAGAGTTTGGGCAAGCAGCGGCAACAGCGAAATATCAGCCATCGTTTTGCCATTTTCCCATCTGCTGATTGATTTATCGCTGACCCCCATAATTTCAGCCAGTTGTTGCTGGGTCAGTCCTTTAGCTTTTCGGTTGGCTTGAATAAAACTGCCGATTTGTTTTTGCTCCATAATAAACACCCTCTTTTCAGAAAAAATTATATCCTTTTTCATCTTGGATGATAAGGACACTAACTGAGAATCCACACAAAAAGCAGATAATTCTTATCTGCTCTTAATACATTTAATCGCAATTTTGATCAGCATGGAATAAACCGTAGACATTTGAAACCGGCTTGCTTGTCGCAATTGCTTCAATACTCTTGGCTAAGAGCAACGCTACTGATAATACCTTGATATTATCAACATCAGCTAATTCTTCAGTTGTTCTCTCAATAGTATTAGTAATAACGAATTCCTTAATTTCGCTGTTTTTTATTCTCTCTATTGCATCATTTGAGAAGACACCGTGGGTTGCTGCACAATAGATATCATTAGCACCGTGATCTTTAAGCATTTGAATACAGCCGATTAACGATCCGCCGGTATCTACTAAATCGTCAACAATAATACAATCTTTACCGTTAACATCACCGATCAAATTTAATGCTTCAGCTACATTAGGCTGATTTCTACGCTTATCAACAATCGCAATTGTACTGTTCTCAATACAGTTTGCCATATTTCTTGCTCTTGTTGCCCCGCCGTGGTCAGGAGATACAATGACAACATCTTTTAATTTTTTCTGTCTGAAATATTGCCCCATCATATCAACTGCTGTCAAATTATCAGAAGGAATTTTGAAATAACCTTGAATCTGCGGAGCATGCAAATCAACAGATACTACTCTATCAGCACCGGCTGCCTGAAGCAGATCTGCTACCAGTCTTGAGGTGATTGGCTGTCTTGCTCTTGCTTTTCTATCCTGTCTGGCATATCCGTAATATGGAATAACACAAGTTACTTCTTTACAGCTTGCTCTTTTAACAGCATCCAAACAAATCAAAACCTCCATCAAGTGATCATTAACAGGTCCGCAGGTTGATTGAATAATAAATACATGTCTTCCTCTGACAGACTCTTGAGGTTCTACCAATATTTCCCCGTCAGCAAAATGATTAACCGCAATTTTTCCTTCATCAATTCCTAAAATGTCACAAATCTGAGCAGTCAATTTCTTTGATGAAGTCAATGAGAACACTATAATGTTATCCATGTTACCTTTCTTCTCCTTTTTCTATTTCTTTAAATATTTATATCCGTATCCTTTTTTAATTTCCTGACGACATCTTGCGATCGCCATATCTTTTTCTTCAACATCATCTGTAACTGTTGATCCTGCTGCTAAAACAGCATAATCGCCAATTGTCACAGGGGCAATTAAATTCACATTACTTCCAACAAATACATTGTTGCCGATTGTACAATGGTGTTTGTCTTTGCCATCATAATTAACGGTAACTACTCCACAGCCGAAGTTGCAATTTTCGCCAACTGTGCTGTCACCCAAATAAGTCAGGTGAGCGCATTTACTGTCTTGACCGAAGACCGTATTTTTCATCTCGACAAAATTACCAATTCTACAGTTGTCGGCTATCCGGCAATTATTTCTCAAATGAGCATTCGGGCCAAGAGTGATATTGCTGCCCAATTTACTGTCAGTTATTCGACTGGCGATAATATGATTATTATCACCTATTTCGCTATTAATAATACAACTTGATTCCTCAATAATGTTGTTGGCACCAATAACGGTTTTTCCCTCAATTCTGACATTAGGATAGATTACCGTATCAGCTGACAGCACTGCATCGGTAGAGATATAGGTAGTGTCAGGATCGATAATCGTTACACCGCAATTGAGCCAGTGTTCATTGACCTTTTGTTGCAGCCATTTACCGGCACTGACTAATTCCAAACGACTGTTAATTCCTTGAAGTTGTTGGTAGTCCGGCAAATTACACGCCCCGACTTTTAACTTATGTTTTTTGAATATTTTTACTAGATCGGTAATATAATACTCATTTTGAGCATTCCGATTATCTATTTCATCGATATATTGCCACAATAATTGATTATCGACACAATAAATACCGACATTTACTTCTTTAATCGCTCTGATTTGCTGATCGGCGTCCTTAAATTCCACTATCTGTGCCACTTCGTCATTAGAGTTTCTGACAATTCTTCCGTAACTGCCCGGATTATCCAATTCAGTAGTCAATAAAACCAGATCGTACTTTTGAGCTTGTTCAAGCATCATTTGATAAGTCTGCTTTTGAATTAACGGACAATCACCATTAACAATCAATGTCTTACCGGCTTTATCCTTTAAGCTGATCGCCTGCTTTACAGCATGAGCTGTGCCTAATTGAGGCTGTTGAACGGCATAAGTTAATCGGTCGGAAAAATAATCCTGGATTTCTTCTCTGCCGTGTCCTACAACACAAACAATATTGTCGCACTGTAATTGGTCTAATGTATCATAAACATGTTCCAGAATCGGTTTATCCAACAATTTATGCATTGTCTTTGCTTTATTAGACTGCATTCTTGTTCCTTTTCCGGCTGCCATTACTATCGCATTAAGCATCTAAACACCTCACTAAGTACCTGTTAATTTTAACACATTTAACCCATTGTTTACATGGAAAGTAAACTTGTTTTACATACAAAAGCGTATTTTTTACGCATTACTGCCGCTAGAGCCGATAAATCATCAGCAGTTGTCGAAATGACAAAAACGGTTGACCCACTGCCCGTCATTAAAACATTCTGATAGCCGAGTGCTTTAACCGAACTGATTATTTCATCAACCTGCGGACATAAAAGACTTGCACTATACATCAAAGAATTACCTAACAAATCAGCAAAATCTTCCGATTTGATTAATCTGTTATGTAATTTTTCAATATCCGGATGACAACATTTATTCAAATCCAGCATTTTAAAACTTTCAGCAGTATTAATACCGCAATCAGGTTTGATTAATAATACCGGGTAGGGCTTATCAAAGGCTATCGGGGTGATTTTTTCACCGATACCTTCAACTATTGCCGGACGATTATAAAGACAAAAAGGAATATCGGCTCCAATTTTGCTGCCGATTGAAACCAGTTCTTCAAAAGAATAATTCAAATTCAATAGTTTATTAACCAGCCGCATTGCACAAGCCCCATCGCTGCTTCCCCCTGCCAAGCCTGCCTGAAAAGGGATATGTTTCTTAATTCTTATTTTGAAATTTTGCTTGGTTTTGGCTTTCTCTTGCAGTGCTGCTATACAACGGTAAATGATATTGCCTTCATCATAGGGTAAATCGATATTGCATTGATACTGCATTTTATCGGCAAGCTCAATCTCAATCTCATCGTAAATATCAATCGGCAGCATAATGCTTTTCAAATTATGATAGCCGTCAGCTCTTTTTGAGACAACATCTAAACTGAGGTTAATTTTGCCATATGCTTTTTCTATCATTTTTCCACATCTCCATAAAGAACTAAATAATCAGCCAGTGACATTTGTTCCACTCTTTTCATCTTATAAGCTTCTCGCTGTTTTATATTATAACCTGCATTAATTAGATTGGTATAGACAGGTTTGCGACGTTGACTAAAACAGCTGTCTAAAAATTGATAAAAATCCTTTAAATTAATATCAAAATCAATCTTTTTGTTTTCAAACAATAAAACCGTGCTGTCGACATTCGGGGCCGGAATAAAATTGTTTTTATTGACCTGACAGATAATTCGGCATTGACAGCACAATTGGCTGAGAATCTGCAATTGATTAATCTGCTTTTTGTCAGCCTTATTGATAAAACGATTGGCAACCTCTTTTTGCATCATCGCAATCAGGCAGTCATAATTTGGCCATTGCAGAATTACCTTAGTTAACAGCTTGCTGGTTATGTAATAAGGCAGATTAGACACAATAACCTTTTTACCGCTGATTTCAGACAGCAGTTTTTCTAAATCAACTGTCAAAAAATCAACATTTTCCAAATGAAAATTGTCAAATTCGATATTATCCTTTAAGACAGCACACAAATCCGGATCGATTTCATAAGCAAAAACCTCCTTCGCCTTTAAACAGGCCAGCTGGCTTATTGCCCCCAATCCCGGTCCGATTTCAATTACTGTTGTCTGTTTGTCAACATAAGTCAGAATGTTTTCCACCACATTAGCGGAAACCAGAAAATTCTGACCGTATTTCTTTTTAGCTCCGTAATCATATTGGGCTAATAATCTTTTTGTTTCGCTAATGGTCGCTATCGTATTCATCACAGATTTCCTTAACTCGCTGATAATTATACCCTAACATATTCAGATATTTGAACATCTTTTTATTGTTACATAAGCCAATTCTTATTTTTTCACAAACATAATCTCTTTTTTTACTGTTACCTATCAAACCCAGTTGAATGAATTCACTCCAGCTGATGCTTTGCTGGTTGTCGGTAAATTCCACAGCCTGATTTAATGCTTGAAGCAATACATCATTATCGACATATTCAATGCCAACATTTCTTTTACCGATTGCCTGCTTTTTATCAATAAATACCTGTTTACTGTTACTGACATTCCGGTTGATGATTTCTCTAATGCGGTTACCCGCATTATCAGGATCAGTCATAACAATAACTCCTTGTCTTTGAGCAGCTTGTTTAATAATATCCAACTGTTGCTGGCTAATTGCTAAACCATTGGTGCAGATAACATCACAATCCACAATCTGGTTCAGCTTATCAACATCATGCTTACCCTCAACTACTATTAACTCCTTAATTCTTTGTTTCATCTTTAACATTCTTTCATTCGACAATAATTATCATAGATTTGTTTTTGTAATGTTTCAATTTCCAATCCCTTTAATTGAGCAATATATTCTCCCACATAGCTAACATATGCGGTTTCATTCTGTTTACCCCTAAAAGGTACCGGAGTCAAATAAGGTGCGTCCGTTTCAATCAGCAATCGATCCAAAGGACAAATCTGGGCGCATTGTTTAGTGGTTTTTGCACTGGAAAAAGTTACAACTCCACTGAATGAAATATAATATCCCAAATCCAAATATTTCATCATCATTTCCACTGACTGAGAATAACAATGTAAAACCACTTTGCCTTTAGCATGTGCTTTTAACAGTTCATAACTGTCCAAAGAAGCATCACGACTGTGTATGATTATCGGCTTATTCAATTGATTGGCCATTTCAATCTGCTTTACAAACAAGTCCTGCTGCTTTTCTCTATTGGTGTCGGGATAATGATAATCCAGCCCGATTTCTCCAATTGCGATTATTTCCCGGTCCTGTTTAACCAGATTATATAAGGCATCTAAATCGGTTTGGGTAATACTTTCACAATCACTTGGAAAATAGCCGAAAGAAATATCATAGTTATCATGATATTGCCCTTTTATTTGTTTGCTTCTAAGATAATCGGTTTGATTCAAACAGATTAAATTGCTCAAAAAGACCTTAGCCTTTTGAGCATTGGTGTGATACAATTCAAAATCTTCTTTATATCTGTCATCGTTAAGATGGCAGTGACTGTCAATCCAAAAACTCATATTTATTTACCCACGCAGAAACGGCTGAAAATGCCGTCCAGCAAGTCCTCTCTGGTATACTGACCCAATATTTCCTTTAAGCAGCGATAACCCTGTTGAATATCCTCATTTATCAAATCTAAAGGCACATTATTATTCAAAGCTTCCGCAGCTGTGTCAATCGCCTTTTTGGCCTGTCTCATTAAAGATATTTGTCTTTCATTAGTCAATACCGGCTGACTTAACGCCAGCTGGCTGTCTTTAAACAAGTCATTGATAGCCGTAATTAATTCAGCGATATCATTGTTATGGGCCGAAATATTAATTCCCGAGAAAGTAATTCCCAAGTCTTTCTTGTTATATACAACCAAACGATTATAATCTGCAGTTTCAGCCAGCAGTTTTTCATCTTCCAAATCAAAGTTGCTGCTATCAATTAGAACGATGACTAATTGGGCCTGGCTTAATGCCTGACGACTCTTTTTGATACCAATCTGTTCAATATCATTTTCGGTATCGTGAATACCGGCAGTATCTATTAAATGTAAAGTTACATTTGCTAAATGAATATCTCCTTCAACTAAATCTCTTGTTGTACCGGCGACATCAGAAACAATTGCTTTGTCCTGCTGCAGCAAAGCATTCAATAGACTGCTCTTGCCGACATTTGGTTTACCGACTATTACAGTTTTAATTCCTTCTTTAATTATCAAACTGTTTTCGGCCATATTGATCATCTTTTCACACTGTTTTTGCCAGTCAGCCACCAGTAAAGCAACCTCATGTGAAGTAATAATTCCGTTATCATCATATTCCGGATAGTCGATATTGACTTCAATATGGGCTATGCACTGTTCCAGTTCATCTATTAAAGGATTTAGCAGTTGCTTGATTGACCCGTTCAAAGAATTCATAGCCAGTTTTGCACTGTCTTTATTATCAGCCGTTATCAAATCATTAATTGCTTCCGCTTGAGTCAAATCTATCTTGCCGTTTAGGAATGCTCTTTTACTGAACTCACCGTTTAATGCCATTCTGGCACCATAAGTTAACGCAAGAGTCAGCACTTTAGAGGTAACATACAAACCGCCATGGCAGTTTATCTCAACCAAATTTTCACCGGTAAAAGATTTTGGCGCAACAAAAGTGCTGACCAAAACCTCATCGATTATCTCCTGGCTGGCCGGATCGACAATGTGACCGTAATAAATATGATAGCCCTGATAATTTCTATCCTTTGTCTTAAATATTTGATTTAAGATGTTAAATGCGTCTTTCCCTGAAATTCTGACTATAGAGATTGCTGTTTTAGTCAGTGTTGAGGTACTAATGGCCGCAATTGTATCTTCAAACATTAGTTCACCTTCTAGTCCTTTTGATTATCGGCTTGCTCAAGAATATCCTCCGCCATTTTAAACCATTTGTTAGTAGCTAAATCTTTCACTGTTTTAATATTGAAAGCCGACTTTAACAAATCCTTATCCTCTTTAGAAATTCCCCACAAAGCATCAACCGGAGCATCCATCAATTGTTTTAGCGGTAAGTTTTGATATTTTTTGATAATCCAGCGATTTTTCTGTTCTGTCTGCTGTTGATTTTCAGTTGGTTGCTCAGTTAATTCCTGTTTTAAAGTTTCTGTTGTTTCAACAAATTGAACTTCTTCTTCAGCTTTGCTTGCTGTTTCAATCTTTGTTTCTTCAACATTATTTTCTGCCTTCAATGGCTTTATGGCAAAAATAATGACACATAAAGCAAAGGTAGCGTGATTTATAATGTAGTGCATAACGACATGGACGATATTATAACCATAGACAAAGGTCAAAATAGAGGCCAATAAGCTAACTACAACCACCAATATACCATAAACAAAATGTAACTGCTTGCTGTTTTTAATCAGCGTTAATAATGCCACAGCAGCAAACACAACCATAACGATCGCATAAATCGAATTATATTGATAGATTGTCAAAACAACAGATAGTATCGCCAACAATATAGCGCTTAATACGTGCAGCTTGCCAAAAGCTAAAACATATAAAATCATTAATACCACAGCGTCCAGAATACCGTGCATTACATAAAATGAGAAATCCGCAAAAGTACCTACCAAAACAGTAGCTGAGGTAAAAATCAAATGGAATTGCACAACATGCAACAAAAGAAGCAAAAATTTGTCTTTCTGATTTCTTCTTAAATATAACATCAAGAAACCGGCTAAAATGATAAAACTTAAATCCGATCCGATTAACATTGCTTTCATAAACGGAGTCATTACTGAACCGGTGAAAAACATTATTAAATTAACAATTGATAAGACCAAACACAAGCCAACCAATACAAATAATAATGACTTTGATCTTTTTTGATTATCCAGATATACGTAATCCATATTATTCTCCAAACTTAATATTGCTGACATCTACCCAACCATATACACCATTACCATCGGTAGATACTAAATGGTATGGATGAATATTATCTCTTGAAACATAAGTTACTTTACATACACTGTATCCCTTAGTGTTTGCCGGAACAGTATCTTTAGCACTTATATAAACACTGCCGCCTACGAAGATAACAACATCTCCGACATTGAGATTATCTTTGGTGACAGTTTTATTCAATTCTTCCCAGGCACTGTCTAAAATAAACTTATTAGTTACTAACTGTTGCTGTGAAGGGGTTAACTCATCATAAGCCTGCTGAGCAGCCAAAACCAACTGGGGATTATTACTGTTAACCAGATTGTTAATCATATCAATAACCACCTTAGCTTTTTGATTGTCTTGCAGATATTGTATCTGCTGATAAGCCTGCTGCAATTGAGCATAGCTTGTTACTTTGGCCTTAGCCTGATCGCTTAGATTTTCGTATTCTTTTAATAGCTCTTCAATTGTTTCGCAGTCGGAAATACTAACCTCAGTCGGCAACTGCATAACCTTCTCGTCAAATTCTCTTGCCGCTTTTTCATCCTCATTCAAATATTCAATCGGTCTAATCAACGGCATACTGATATATTGATCCGCTTTCCGCAAAGTAAAGAGCAGACCGCTCAAGGTTAATAAAACGATTAATAAATAGACAAGATGTTTTTTAAGCATTTTCTTTCTCCTGTAAATATTTCTGATAAAGTTCTTTTGCTCTTTGATAATACTTTAGCTGAGCCATTTCCTTGATATTATCAATGCCAAATGCTTCTTTCATTTTGTCTTTATCTGCTTCACTTACTCCCTGTAGTGCCGAAATAGGAGCCTTCAATAATTTTTTTGCCGGCACATTTTCATATTCTTTATCTAACCATTCCTTATTAATCATTTTTTTATCCTCCGTATAGATATTTTATGTTATTTTTATCGTACTAACAAGAAAAAAGATGCAAACGCATCTTTATTTCTTTCCATATTTACTCTTGGCCTCAAGTTTATTAAGAGTTTTAGCCAATGATACTTTAGCCATAATGATATCCCTTTCGTCAGAAATGGTATCCAGATATTCCTGAGTTTTCTTGAGTTTTTTCTCGATTCTTTCCTGCTGAATATCTTCAACATCAATAATCGAATCTGATAGGATTGTTGCCGTGTTATTTTCAAATAGCAACATTCCTCTTGAAATCGCAAAGTAATATTCCTGTTGTTTAACCGAAACATTTAAGACTCCGATTTCCAAAGGCATTATCACGCTGACGTGATTAGGTAAAATTCCCCTGCGTCCATCCGAAGAAGGGACATTGATCTTATCAGCTTCTAAACTGCGATAAATTCCACGATAAGTAATCAAGTTTACTGTAATGCTCATTACATCATTCCCTTCGCTTTAGCCTCGACATCCTCGATTGAACCGGCAAACATAAAGGCTGCTTCAGGATATGAATCATAATCACCGGCTAAAATAGCCTCGAATGAACGAATATTGTCTTCAATCTTAACGAATTTACCGTCATATCCGCTGAACTTTTCAGCAACCGCAAAAGGCTGAGACAGGAAGTTTCTAATTCTTCTAGCTCTGTTTACAATTACCTTATCTTCATCACTTAACTCATCCATACCCAAAATAGCAATGATATCCTGCAAATCTTTATATTTCTGTAAAATCTTTAATACTCCCTGAGCAACATCATAATGTCTTTGTCCAACGATATTCGGATCAAGGGCTCTGGAAGAAGATTCCAATGGATCAACTGCCGGATATAAGCCTAATGAAGCAATTTTTCTATCCAAGACTGTCTTAGCGTCCAAGTGAGCAAAGGTTGTTGCCGGTGCCGGGTCTGTTAAATCGTCAGCTGGAACATAAATCGCTTGAATTGAAGTGATTGAACCATCTTTTGTCGAAGTAATTCTTTCCTGTAATTCACCCATTTCGGTAGCCAGGGTAGGCTGATAACCAACTGCTGAAGGCATTCTGCCCAGCAATGCGCTTACTTCTGAACCGGCTTGTGAGAAACGGTAAATGTTATCGATAAATAACAATACGTCCTGTTTGTCCTGATCTCTGAAATGTTCTGCCATTGTCAAGGCGCTCAGGGCAACTCTCATTCTCGCTCCAGGTGACTCGTTCATTTGGCCATAAACTAAGACAGTTTTTGACAAAACTCCCGATTCCTTCATTTCGTAATATAAATCGTTACCTTCTCTTGTTCTTTCTCCGACTCCGGCGATTACTGAAAGACCGTTATGTTCAGTCGCAATTGAGTGAATCATTTCCTGCATTAAAACAGTTTTTCCAACTCCGGCACCACCAAACAGACCGATTTTTCCGCCTTTAATATACGGACATAACAAGTCAATTACTTTTATACCTGTTTCCAAAATTTCAACCGAAGTTTTAAGTTTTGAAAACCCAGGTGACTTTTTGTGAATAACATCTTTTTGAATATCTTTAGGCAAAGCTGATAAACCGTCGATTGGTTCACCCAATAGATTAAACATTCTTCCCAATGTTTCCTGGCCAACCGGAACAGCTATTGCTCTTTGACAATCGATTGCCTTTAATCCTCTTTTCAAACCGTTTGTTTGATTTAGAGCTATACATCTTACTTTATCATCACCAATGTGTTTTTCAACTTCACAGTTGACCATTGAAGAATCAGGTAATTGAATTTGTACTTCGTTAAACAGATTAGGTAAAGATTCGCTAAATCTAATATCAACTACTGGTCCAATAACTTGAACAACTTCACCAATATTTTCAATCATTGTTAGCTCCTTTCATTTTCTGTTACTGTTGCTGCCGATATCTCATTCATTTCCTGAGTAATGGCAGCCTGTCTTGCTTGATTAAATTTCAAGCGTAATTCATCAATTAAACCATCGGCGTTTCTGTTTGCACTATCCATTGCCGCTCTTCTGCTGGCCTGTTCGCTGGCTTGAGCCTGCAAAATAATGTCGAACACCTGCGAACTGATATACAAAGGTATCAACCTTCTTATAACAGTTGCACTGTCAGGTTCTAATTGAATCTGGCTATCACTTATTTCTGTTTCTATTTCAATAGGCAACAAATTCATCGTTGTCGGTTTGAAAGTTAATGTATTAATGTATTGAGTATAAATAATTTTAATCGTCGTAATATCTTCCCTGTCATAGCCGACCAATATGTCAGTTATCAAACTGTTGATATCATGCGGATTTAGATCATCCATACGGTCATATTCTTTAATGACATTGTAACCGTTATTTTTAAGCCATTTAATGCCATAGTTGCCGACCGCTACCACTTTATCTTCTTTATAGATATTTCTGGTTACATATTTCAATAAATCCAAATTATAACTACCGCATAATCCACTGTTTGAAGTAACGATAATATATAAAGGAATATCCTGTTTCGGTTGAGCAAAATAGATATTTGTGCTTAAATCAACATCACTGCTTGAAATAGCTGTCATTAGCAGATTGTGATAGTTGTACGCATAGTTATTGTTGTTTTCCATCTTCTTCCTTTGTTTTTGAAGCTTAGCAGTAGCAACAAGTTCCATTGCGTTAGTCAGTTTTTTAGTGGAAGTAATTGAACTTAATTGTCTTTTAATATTACTGATTTGTCCTGACATTTTCTACTCCAGCACAAACTGAGCAGTGAATTCTTTGATAATCTCTTCCATTTTTGTAGCCAAAGAATCACTGATGCTCTTATCAGTTTCGATTTGTTCAATTACATCACTATGGAAACTCTTTATATTTGATAATAAACTGTTTTCGTATTCCGATACTTTGCTTAACTCAACTTTATCAACAAAGCCTTTTTGATTAGCAAACAACATTATTACCATTTCCGCTAAAGACATTGGTGAATACTGTTTTTGTTTCAGTAATTCGGTTAAATGTTGACCGTGATTAATTGTTTCCTTTGTTGAATTATCCAAATCCGAGCCAAATTGAGCAAAATCCAATACTTCATGATACTGAGCCAATTCCAGCTTTAAAGCCTTAGATACCTGCTTCATCGCCTTATACTGAGCTGAGCTACCAACACGGCTTACTGAGAAACCGCTGTCAACTGCCGGTCTGACACCTGAATTAAATAAATCGGTTTGTAAGAAAATCTGACCGTCAGTGATGGAAATGACATTGGTTGGAATATATGCTGAAATATCGCCTGCTAAAGTTTCTACAATTGGCAATGCGGTTAAAGAGCCGGAACCCTTTTCTTTTGATAATTTTGCGCTTCTTTCCAGCAGTCTTGAATGAAGATAGAAGACATCGCCCGGATAAGCTTCTCTTCCAGGAGGCCTCCTTAACAGCAACGATAATGTACGATAAGCGATAGCATGTTTACTTAAATCATCGTAAACAATTAAGACATCTTCGCCTTTATCACGCCAATATTCACCAATAGCGCATCCAGCATATGGAGCAATATATTGTAATGCCGCCGGTTCACCTGCACCGCTGACTACAATAGTTGTATATTCCAACGCTTCATTCTGTTTCAGTTTTTCAACGATCTGAGCTACGGTAGAGTTCTTCTGACCGATAGCGACATAGATGCATTTAACGCCCTTTCCTTTCTGGTTGAGAATTGTATCTATCGCAATCGCCGTTTTACCTGTTTGACGGTCACCGATAATTAATTCTCTCTGCCCTTTTCCGATTGGGATCATCGAGTCGATAATCTTAATACCGGTTTCAAGCGGTTCGTCAACTGAATGACGATCAATTACACCAGGTGCATCTCTTTCAATCGGAAGTCTGTTGGCGGTAGTAATTTCACCCTTATCATCAATTGGTCTGCCCAAAGCATCAACTACTCTGCCTAACATTTCATCACCAACCGGTACTTCCACTACTCGGCCGGTAGCTACAACCTGGCTTCCTTCGACAACAGTATCACTGTCATCCAGCAAAACTGCATCAATACTGTTTTCATGCAGGTTCATAATCATAGCACTGGTGTTACCGATTTGAACCAATTCGCCAGCCAAACCGTCTGCTACTCCTTTAATAGTAACTACACCGTCTGCCACCGATGAAACATATCCGGTCTTTTCCCCAGTCTGAATACTGATACGCTGTTTTTCAAACTGTTTTACCTGCTGTTTAACAGCATTTGAAACTTCTGTAACGGCTTGACTGCCATCGGCTTCGCCGTTAAGCAGATTTTCTTTTAAAATCTTTAATTTAGCCTTGTAAGAACCATCCCAAACAACATTGTTAATAACAACTTTCACCCCGGCTAATAAAGATTCATCTATCTTATTCTCCAGTTTTACATTGCGTTCAATTTGTTTACTGATGGCTTTTTCAACCTTTTCAATTTGATCAAGCGGCAAAAGTCTAGCTGAATAAATTGTTCCGAAACTGGTATCTCTTAAATGATAATAATGAGTTAAAAAGTCATGCAACAGAACAACTTCAATATGACTTCTGTCAATTGTTTCGCATTGTAAAAAGAATGCGCTCAAAATCTGATCGTCTAACTGGTTATTGAAGGCGCACTGTACCTTTTGAATTTTATCAACTGCACCATATTGACGATTATCAATGAATTGATATAAATCTGCATCCTGATTTATTCTTTCATTTAAACTGTTCAATACATAAAAGTATTGCTCAGTTAAGTTTTGTTTTTCTGCTGTCTGATATAACAAAGCAGCATTTTTTCTTGTATCTATACTCATTGTTGTGATACTTCCTTAACAAAGGAATCGATACTGTCTATATCGGTTTGACTGTCAATTTTTGTCTGCAACATTTTTTCAGTTGCTGATAAAGCGACATCAACCATCTGGCGATGCATATCCTGAAGCATCTTATCCTTTTGTAAATTGATATTAGCAACTGCATCATCAACAATCTGCTGAGATTGTTGTTTGCCTTGCTCGATTAAATTGTTTTTAATTCGACTGCCTTCTTCTTGTGCCTGCTGAATTGTAAGCTGAGCCTGCTTCTTGGCATCATCAATATACTGATGAGCTTGAGCATTTAACTGTTTGTTCTCTTCTTCCAATTGTAAAGCATCATTAATTTTCTTTTGTTCAAATTCGCTACGAGTTGCCATTATTTTCTTGGCTGGTTTCCAAACCAGCTTTAACATTAAGATAAATAATACGGCCGTAGCACATAATTGAGTAACAACTGTTAATGGATCAGGAAATAACTGCTCCATTACATCAATTAAGTTTAAGTTCATATTGTTTAAATCTTAGAGAACAACATAAAGGCAATCAATAATCCGTAAATAGCACATGTTTCTGAAATAGCTGCGCCAATAATAGCCATAGATCTGATCTTTGAAGTTGCGTCAGGATTTTTGCCGATAGCTTCAACAGCTGAAGCAAAAACTCTTCCTTCTCCTAAACCTGTAGTACAACCAGCAAGCACTGAAATTGCTGTAGCAATAGCGATTAAACCTTTTTCCATAATAATTCCTCCTAATTTTCTTCTGATGGTAATTCTTTACCGATAAATGAGATTGTTAACATTGTAAATACATACGCCTGTATCGCGCCTGAGAATATGTCGAAATAACAATGCAGTACCGGCGCTACAAATATAGCGACTATATTTATATTTCCTACTAATGGTATTGCCGACGACACTAAGGCGAGCAATTGGTAAATTACACTCATTAATACCGTTCCGGCGATGACATTACCAAACAAACGTAATGATAATGACAATAATGTTGAAACCTTGCTGATCAGGTTGATAACAACCATGGGGGCAAAAGGTTCAAAATAGCCTAAAAGATATCTCTTAACTCCATTTTCCTTGATAGCGAATACTTCAATCAATACACAAGTAATCGCCGCTAATGTCAATGTAACGCTCAAGTTTGATGTGGGTGGTTCAATGGCGAACAAACCCGAAATATTTGATAAAAAGATGTAAACGATGACGATAGCCATATATGGTGAGATCTGTCTGGCTACTTTTTCGTTGGTAGAATCTATTGTCATATTTTCGATGATTTGTATACCCATCATAACCAACAACACAATTCCCTTTGGTTCGGTCAAAGGATCATACTTACGTAGTTTATAGTTAATGAATACCATCAATAACGATATAAATAATGTCACAATGATAATGCTATAGACCGTTGTTTGTATTTCCATAAGCAAATCCTCCTTTCACTATTAGTATATTCTATCATTATTGTTGCGATTTTCAACAAATATCGTACTTACAACGAGCGATATTTTCAACAATAACAGGCCAATAAATGCTCCATAGATGTTAAAAAGGCTGTCAAATCTGATTGATAAATATAATGGAATTGCCAGAATGAATAACCTGATAAAATAACTGCCCAGCTTGGAAGTAAATGTCTTTTCGTTATTCAATATTGAGTTGACATTCTTGTTTAAAACAAAATAATGAATCAGCGAAAAAACGGTCCCTAATACTACCCCTAACGCAAAACGGTAATCGATAAAAACCGATAATAATGAGATAATTGTCATCAGTATCAATGTCCATTTAATTGCTGTCTTTTCCATATTGTTCCTCAATTCTAGTCACTATTTCCTCTTTCAATTCCGTCAGAGAATAATTGGCAATATCATCAATCAGCATTATTCCCATTTGCTTAGCTCGATTACTGACCGGGCTTAAAGCCTTAACGGTTGATAAAATCACCGCAACAGCATATTTACCGCCGTATTGCTTCGCAATAGTCGATATTTCGTATAAATACTCTTTGTTGACTCTTGTATTTTTACAGCTGACAAAGACCGGTGTATGACGGTATAACATCATAATATCTACTTCGTTATACGGGTCCGAACTGTTTTTTGTTACCTTACCGTCCAAATCGATTAAAACCGAATTATGAATATCATTAAAATATCCGGTTTCATAAAATGCCAATGCCCCATAAATTTCCAAGCAGGTGCCGCCTTTGAAAAACAAATCTTTCACTGTATATTCTTTCGCAAATTCATATTGGTAAAACAAACGTGATTCTTCTTTCAAAAGCTGATAATCAGTTATAATATTATGCTTTTTAAATTCTAATAAGACATTATATGCTGATTTTTTCTCACTTTCACTTTCAATATATTTCCTAAAAATTAACCGATCAACCTTTTCCGTAGTCAAGTTACAAAAACGATTAAAATCATTATTTATTTTCCTTAACAAATCAAATAACCGAATTACTTCACTTCTAAATCCTTTTTCTTGATAATCATAATTCTCCCCACTGATTACTTTCCCGCCGTTTAAACCGATAATATCTTTTATCAAAGAGGAACAATCCTCATTATCATACAAAGCAGCCGATTCACTGCTGTAAGTAAGCTTATCTTTGATGACATCATATTTGTGAATCTGAATATGATGTTTATTTTGCACCATAATCTGACCCAATACCAAAATCACACACTGTTCGCCGCCGGTTAAATCAAAATCAAAGCTGTCTTCACTGTTAAGAAAACTTTCAATAGCCTGACGGATAGAATCAATATTTCCCATATCGTAATTGATAATTCGACAAAAACAGTTAAAGTGGTTCTCTAAGAAAACCGATAAATTTTTGACCTGCTGCTGTTTTTCGCAGATTAAATAAATCCCATCATATCGTCTGTGAACAATAGAAATAATGTTCTCTAAATAGTCTTCGTCAAATATTTCAACTAAATAATTTTTCATAATCCTATTATAGCATAAAAATTTATTATTTTTTAGCACTTTAGTATTGACAGTGCTAAATAACAGTGTATAATATAATTA
>JBJFHD010000054.1:0-3795 GCA_051893335.1 Erysipelotrichaceae bacterium
CATACCGACTATTTCGCTCATTTTTACCTTTTCAAATATGTCCTTAAAGCGATAAGCACTGTACCACTGATAATCAGCCAATGCCCAGCCTGCCCAGTATTCAGGCGACTTTTCCATAGGCTGTGTTGCTTCGGCAAAGGTGCTTTCCTGATAAATATCGGCAATAATGCTTCTTGCAAGCTCAATGCCCGACATACCCATAATGATAGCCGGATTGCCTGTTTCAAACTGCTTTGCCTTGCCGGATTTGATGAAGAGCTCGGCAAACCAATCAATATCATATTTGCAATCGTTAACTGCATAATCAAGCATTGTGCCAAGCGTTATTTTGGCTTTGATTAGGCAATCTTTATCGTAAGCGTGGGTCATCATTTTTCATCCCCTGTCTAATAATATCCATAACGAAAATATCGTCAGGCTCCAACAACTTATGCGATAATTCGTTTCTGTATTTTTCTCTTGCCGTCTTATCCCTGCTGTCAAATTTAGGATAATAAATGCTTTTGTCAACAGGAATTGCATCAACAAATTCAAGTTTTTCAAATGCCTTTTCGGACACAAGAGCTATCTGCTCGCCAAGCTTTCCAAGCCTAAGTGCAGAGGATAGGCTTTTTACAGGCAGACCGTTTGAGATAAATGATTCTGCATAGTTAAAATACGAATCATCGGCTCTGTATCCCTTAACAACATCATAAGTTGTGGTGTCGATATAGAAATTATCAAGCAAATAATCTCTTGCCATTTTTGCGTAGTCGCTGTCAAGATTAAAGGTTCTGTTTTTCAGCAAAACTGCTATCCAATTAAGGATTGATTTATCACTGCTGTTTAAGTCCAAAACCTTTAGATTTGATAAGTCAAAGTCATATATATTTACAAAACCGTCGGTATTCTGCTTACAAGCCCATTCCTTTGCAAGCTCCGGATTTTCGGTGCAGTATAAGCCTTGACCATAGTCGTTATTCTTTTTTCCAACCGATAACAACGGCTTTTTTATTATATGGTCAGAGCCGTGATATAGAGTAATCTTGCCCATAATATCCCTCCCTTGTATTTTATGCAATATAACAGAAACTATCATTGCAATGTTACATTTTTAATATATCATCACAATGATACTTTGTCAATAGGATGATTTAGATACAAATTTGATAAATAGTTGATATTGTTCCTATTTTGTATTATAATATTCCCATAATCATTAAAAAAGGAATGATATTATGAATTACATTAAGGTATCACAGGCAGCAGAAAAGTGGGGATTGTCTGCAAGACGAGTTCGTATTCTCTGCCAAGAAAACAAAATAGAGGGCGTTATTCGCAAGGGCAATCTTTATATGATACCGGAGAATGCTCAAAAGCCTGCCGATGGCAGAAGAAAGGCATCAAGGCAAGTGATTTCCTTTGATAGAATTGAGGAGTTAAAGGCAGAGCTTGACACTCGCAGACCGCTTACTCAGGGTGAACTTGAAAGGCTTAACGAGGAATTTATGATTGAGTTTACCTACAACTCAAATGCTATTGAGGGTAATACTCTAACGCTTCAGGAAACCGCTATGGTGCTTGAGGGCATAACAATTGACCAAAAGCCTCTAAAGGACCATTTGGAAGCAGTCGGACATAAGGATGCGTTCTTGTATGTTCAGGATATTGTAAGCAATAAGATGCCACTTACGGAATTTGTAATTAAGAATATACATTCGTTGGTTTTGATGAACAGACCGGAGGATAATGGTGTATATAGGCGGGTTCCGGTTAGAATTATGGGCGCTTACACAGAGCCTGTTCAGCCGTATATGATTGAGCCAAAAATTACGGAGCTGTTGGCTGAAAATGAGAATAGAAAATCAACAATGAACATCATTGAGCGAGTAGCAAGATTTCATCTTGAATTTGAGAGCATACACCCATTCATTGACGGAAACGGAAGAACAGGAAGACTGCTATTGAATTTCGAACTAATGCAGAATGGTTATCCACCGATAAATGTAAAGTTTACCGACAGAAAGCGTTATTACGATGCGTTTGATAGCTTTTCAAGAAATCAAGACGCAAAGCCAATGATAAACCTCATCGCCGAATATGTTACCGAAAGATTAGAGCAGTATTTGAGGATTATTGATATGTAAATTTAAAAAGCGGTACATTGAACAAAATATGTGTAAGGGATTATTTTGTCCCTATACACAAAATAAAGTAAATTATTATCGTAAATTATGATTCTTTGTGTTATAATGATTATAATTATTAGATAAAAGTTTGGAGAAGCGCTTATGGAGTTAATTGATAACATAAACAAAACATTAAAAGATGATTTATCAGTTGAAATAAAAGATGGTAGCAAACTGTCTATTGCGGCAGCATGCTTTTCCATTTATGCCTTTGAAGAATTAAAAGAAGAATTACAAAATATAAATGAACTTCGTTTTATTTTCACTTCTCCAACATTTATTACCGAAAAAGCATCAAAAGCCAAAAGAGAGTTTTATATCCCAAGACTTAATCGAGAGCGTAGTATATACGGAACTGAATTTGAAGTAAAACTGCGCAATGAATTATCGCAGAAAGCCATTGCCAGAGAATGTGCCCAATGGATAAAAGAAAAGGTTACCTTCAAATCCAATAAAACAGACGAAACAATGATGGGATTCATAAATCTCGATGATATTAACTATGCAACGGTAACAGAATTTTCAACAGTAGGACTTGGCTGTGAAAGAGGCAATAATGCTTATAATTTCATACAGAAAAACTCCGCTCCCGAAAGCAACGCTTATATTCAACTTTTTGACAGCCTATGGAACGACAAAGCCAAATTACAGGATGTTACTGATGTTGTTATTGATAATATTACAACTGCCTACAACGAAAATTCTCCCGAATTTCTTTATTTTGTTACTTTATATAATATTTTCAACGAATTTCTTGAAGATGTTTCAGAGGATGTTTTGCCTAATGAAGCAACTGGCTTTAAAAACAGTAAGGTTTGGAATATGCTTTATAACTTCCAAAAAGACGCCGTGCTTGCAATTATCAATAAACTGGAAAAATATAACGGGTGTATTCTTGCTGACAGCGTTGGTTTAGGTAAAACCTTTACGGCACTTGCAGTAATTAAATACTATGAATCACGCAACAGGAATGTATTAGTGCTCTGCCCTAAAAAGCTTGCAAACAATTGGAACACATATAGAGATAATTATCTTAATAATCCCTTGGCAGAAGACAGATTGAATTATAAAGTGCTTTATCATACCGATTTGAATCGTGATTCCGGCAATTCAAACGGAACTGATCTTGGCAGGCTCCGTTGGGATAATTATGAGCTTGTTGTAATTGACGAATCGCATAATTTCAGAAACGGCGGTAAAATTACCGGTGATGAAGAAAACGAAAAAGAAAATCGTTATCTAAAGCTATTGAATAAAGTTATTCGCTCAGGTGTTCCCACAAAGGTGTTAATGCTTTCTGCAACACCGGTAAACAACAAGTTTATTGACTTAAAAAATCAGCTCCAGCTTGCGTATGAAGGTGATGCCTCAAAAATCAACGATAAGCTTAACACAAAACGCTCTATTGATGATATATTCAGAAACGCTCAGGGTGCGTTTAACACTTGGAGTAAATGGGCTCCTGAAGAAAGAACAACATCAAATCTTTTAAGAATGCTTGATAACGATTTCTTTGAGGTGCTTGATTCCGTAACAATAGCCCGTTCAAGAAAGCATATTGAAAAATATTATGATACATCAGATATAGGCTCTTTCCCAACAAGATTAAAGCCATTGGCAATACGTC
>JBJFHD010000055.1:0-17065 GCA_051893335.1 Erysipelotrichaceae bacterium
ATTTAACAATGTTGGAATAAATTGAGGAGTTTCTTCTTCACTTCCAAAAATAGCTATGATATTTATTTTATTCACAAACTCATCCCATTTTTCGCTATTTGCGTTGAAATAATCTTGCATTCTTTCATTAAAAACAAAATATAAAGAAGATGGATTTGAACAATACATAGGAACTAAAAATATAATATTGTTATACTGAAAAGAAACGTTAATTAATTTATAAATATCATCATTTCTATATTTGCATTGCTTTGTAAAACACTCATAATTACATTTACTACAAGAATGATAAGATAAATCTTTAAAAGCTACATATCTATCATTCTCATTCATTTTATGATGAGCAATATCGTAGCAATTACCAAAATCTCTACCACTAAAAGAAATGAATAGGTTGCTATCTTTGCCAGAGCATTCAAAAGATAATTCATCTTTTTCTTCAAGAAATTCATCCATTGTAAGTTTGTTTTGAATTCTAATCTCTTTGATTTTTTCACCTATAGTCTTTTTCATATTATTCACCAACTAAAAAGTTCATAATTAACTTAATTACTACATCCATTTCCTCCGGTTTAGATTCTGCAGTTAATACCGTTATAGCAACTAATGTATCATTAGCAACAATCATTTTCCCTGCTTTAACTAACGCATTATTTCTATTTAAAAATTCTAAAAATAATGTTGCGGCAATTCTCTTACATCCATCAACGAATGGATGATCTTTTACTAAGAAATATAATAAATGTGCAGCTTTTTCTTCTTAAGAAGGATATACTTCTTGACCAAAGACATCTTGATAAACAGCAGCTAAAATACCATTTAATTTACCATCTTCTTTCTCAACTCCAAATACTGATGATGTATCACCAAATTTCATAGAATTAATTATTTTTCTACATTCATCATATTCCAGTCTATAAACAGTCTTTCTTCCACTAGGTTTCAAGACGCATTGATGGTCATAATCATCAAGTAAATCTAAAGCTTTAGTATACTCATTTATAACATTGACTAATGAAATTTCATCAATATTTAAAGATGAAGAAAGCATCTTACTTTGTATTTCAATAGTCTTATTTAAGGCAGCAATTCTTTTATCGTTAATCGCATATCCTTTTACTAAATAATCTTTAAGCACCTTAGTTGCCCATCTTCTAAAGAGAATGCCTCTTTGAGATTAAACTCTATATCCAACCGAAATAATCATATCAAGGTTATATATTTTAATTCTTCGTTTTACTTTCCTTCCACCTTCAATTTGAACTACCGAGGATTCCTCGGTTGTTGAAGAATCCAATTCACTTTCTCTTAAAATATTACCAATATGAAGTCCAATGTTATCTGTAGAAACATCAAATAATGTAGCCATTTCTTTTTGAGTTAACCATACAGTATCATTTTCTTTATCTGCTCTTACATCCATTTCAAACTCATTATCTACAAATTTTACAATTTCAAATTTATCCATAGTGAATCCTCCATCTAGTTAATATAAATTTATCATTTTGTGTCTTAAAAGCCGACAAGTAAATAAATAAGAACATAGGGATATAATAATAATCTCAATGTTTAAATAATCCTTAATTAATGTGCTCTCATAGCGAATTAATTTCAAGATTAGCACTGATTTTAATGATATAAACAAATTATTCCGATATTTTCGGCTTATAATTTGTCGTTTCTTGTTTTGTTTTCAACTATCATTTTATGCCAGCAGTTATAACACATACTTTCATAAACATCATTTCCGCCGATAACGACCTGTGAGCCACCGGTGCAAACGTGACCTGTTTCATCAAATCTGGCATTGACAATAGCCTTAGAACCGCAGCGACAGATTGACTTGATTTCGGTGATGGAATCAGCCAACTCAAACAGACGCTTACTGCCGGGAAACAGGTGGGTTAAGAAATCAGCTCTTAAACCAAAACATAAAACCGGTATATTCTTATCGGAAACAATCATTCTTAATTCATCAACCTGATTTTCAGTTAAAAACTGGCATTCATCGCAAATAATTACATCGATATCCTCCGGTAACTTTGCTAAAATGCTGTCGCTTGTTTCGATAACATCAGCTTGAGCCTGTAAACCAATCCGGCTTTTTAAAATAGCTTTGCCGTCACGATCATCAACAGCAGATTTGATTAGCCAGACCTTTTTGCCTTTTTCCTCATAGTTGAATTTGGTCATTAACGCATTAGCAGTCTTGCTGGACCCCATTGCGCCGAATTTAAAATATAATTTTGCCATAATTAATCCTTACTACCTGCTAGTTTTCTTCTGACACTAGTAGAGAACCATTCCAAGATTAATGTCATAACAATGATACCCAATAACATAGCACCGCAGTCATGCCATCTTCTGGCACCGATTGCGAAAATCAATTGAGCACCGATACCACCGGCCTGAACAATACCTAAAATGGTCGCATTTTTAACATTTATATCTAAACGATATAAAACTATTGAAATAATGTTTGAACTTAACTGAGGAATAATACCATATCTGATTTTTTCAAAAGTCGAACAACCGGCCGCATCCAACGCTTCGGTAATGCCAGGATTTAAGTCCTCGATTGCTTCTATCAAAAGCTTTGATAACATACCGACCGAACCGACAGTCATCGACAATACCCCGGCGAACGCACCCGGACCGATTGATTTAACAAACATAATACCTAGCATAAAAGCCGGAAAAGCTCTGATTATCGAAATAATAGTTAAAACAATCGAATTAACCCATTTCGGGCAGATATTTCGGCTGGCCAAGAAAGCCAACGGGATTGAAATAACCACACCCAATACCGTTCCCAAAAAGGCAATTGCCAAGGTTTCAAAAAGCATATATAACAGACCGTATTGAGTTAAGTTCGTTATTAAACTGATTGAAGGAGTAAACAGTCCCTTAAAGGCACTCACAGCTATCATTAAGCCTTTTGGATTAATACCCTTAAAGGTAATCGTAATTGAAGCTAAAATATATACTATTACAATTGCCAGAAAAATTGCGACAAACTTAGGCCAACTTTTAGGATATTTTTCCAACTGCTGATCTATACTTAAACGATTATTACTCATCCTTGCACCAACTTCTTTCTAATATTTCTGGAAATGGTTTCAATAATTACAACCGTAATCACAAGTACAAGTACCATCAATCCGGTATTGCCATATCTTCGCCATGTCAACTGTTCATTAATCTGAACCCCGATACCTCCGGCACCGACATAACCCAAAATAGCAGCACTGCGCACATTGGTTTCAAAACAATATAAGACTGTGCTGTAAAAGTAACCACGCAATTGAGGATACATCGCCTTAATCATACATTTTGCTCTGGAAGCCCCGGTCGACTGTAAAGCCTCATAAGGCCCCATATCCAGGGTTTCAATCTGCTCATAAAGCATTTTTACGCAAATTGTATAAGTAAAAATTGTAATAGAGATTGTTCCGGCTAGAGTTCCGGTACCTATAACAATTGACAACAGCTGAGCATATACAAGAGTCGGCAATGTTCTCAATAAACTCAATACACCACGATGAACTGTCAAATATACTTTATTGAATTTGAAATTGGCCGATAAATAGAAACTCATTGGAAGAGCTAATAGACAGCCAAAAACTGTACCCAATAACGACATGACAATCGTATCGATCATCGGCTTTTTCATGCTAGGGAAGAAATCCCAATTTGGCGGGAACATCTTACCGATTAATTCCCAGAACTGTTTTCCTCTGGTAAGCATTCTTCCTAAGTCAAAGCCGGTAACTTTTCCACAGATAATTGCGAAAATAATTACCACAACGGTTATATAAGGAGCAGGATTAAATTTTTCTTTTACTTCTTTTCCATTTGCTAAGGTGTATGTCTGCGGATAGAAAATGTGCAAGAAATCCTTAATCATCTTTTTTCTCCTTCATCATATCATCATCGGTTAATTCTCGACCGTAAATCATCTTTAAGACATCATTATTAATCTGATCAACCGGACCGTCGAAAACAATTCTTCCTGCATTAATACCGATAATTCGATCGGCATACTGCAATGCTAAATCGACATGGTGAATATTTATCAAAACGGTAATATTCATCTCTTTGTTGATTCGCTTAAAGTCCTCCATAACAACATCAGCCATAACCGGGTCCAAAGCTGCAACCGGTTCATCGGCTAAAATAATCTCAGGGTCCTGAGCCAGTGTTCTAGCCAGAGCAACACGCTGCTGCTGACCGCCGGAAAGCTGGTCGGCTCTGGTATAGGCTTTGTCCAGAATACCTACCTTATCTAAGGCCGTTAAGGCTTTTATTTTATCTTGCTTAGAATATAAGCCAAGTAATGTTCTAATAAATGACATATCAGCAACTCTGGCTGCTAATACGTTATTAATAACCGTCGTTCTCATAACTAGGTTAAATGACTGGAATACCATTCCGATTTTACGACGGAAAGTTCTCAATTTTTTGCCCTGTAGTTTTTCAACATCAATATCGTTAACTGTAAGTTTACCAGAAGTAATATCAATCATCTTATTGATAGTTCTGATTAAAGTGGATTTCCCCGCTCCTGATAATCCGATAATCGCAACGAATTCCCCCTGCTGGATTTCTAAGTTTACATCACTTAATGCTTTTGTACCGTTACTGTAAACCTTATCAACATGCTCAAATTTTATCATATTACTATCCTACCTATTTTTTCTAAAAAAGAGGATACATTTTGATGTCTAAATGTACCCTCTAATTCTTAACTTAACTACTAAAATTAATTAAATAAAGCGTTAGCAGCACGTGTTGAATCGTAGTCTGAATCAGAACCTACAATGTAACCCTTATGGCTGTAAGGTTTAACTGCTGCCTGTCCTTCTTCAGTATTACCGAATTCAATGAATACTTCCTGTAATGCCTTAACTAATTCCGGAGTCATCTTTGGATCAACTGATTGTTTAGCAACAGAAACTGTATCATTCATAATATAGTCGCTGACAGCGATAACCTTAATAATATCCCAAACTGTTTTGCCCTGTTGAGCTAATTCAGGATATGCTGCTTCAAATGCGGCTGTGCTAGCTGCATCTTTACGAACATCAGCATAACCAACAGTGATATCACAACCACCGGTTAATAAAGATTCCATCATATTAGCATAGCTGCCATCAGGGATTACATTTGATAATGAAGCAACTGTAATCTTGCTGTCAGCTGTACCAAATTGAGTATTTAACCATAAACTTGGATAAACATAACCAGCAGATGAAGTTGAAGAACATACATACCAAGTAGCATTGTTAACATCATCCCAAGTTAATTGTCCGTCAACTGCCTTAGCGTATAAATCAGCACCGATATCAGTAGCAGTATTAACATAAATTAATGATGCATAGCCTGTAGCCATATCTTCGGCATCAGTTGTTTTACCAGTATTCCAAGGAGTAATACCGTCTTTTGGATCGATAACATTACCGTTTTCATCGGCAACACCGTAACGTAATGCTTCAACCAGTAAATCAACCCCATCAGAATATAAGATGTAAGTTGAAGCCGGGATTAAACCAATATCGATTGTTCCAGAAACCATTCCTTCACCGACAGCAGCATAGCTGGTACCAACGCTGACTTCTACTTCATTAACTGTGAAGCCTCTCTGAGCTAAACCGTCAATAATGATTTGAGCTAATGAACGATAGCCCTTATCAGGATCACCGTTTGCTGCCTGTAAAATAACATCCGAATCCTTTGAAGGAACAAATGAAACTACTAATTTATCAATAGTTTTGTCATCGGTAGTCTGATTATTACCGCATCCAACCATTGATAAGATCATCATTGCACTTAATAAAACAATAACAAACTTTTTCATATAAGAGAATTCCTCGCTTTCATCTATATTTTAATTATCTTTTTTCGGAATGTCCATAATTGGAAACACTTTCATAACATTTACATTTTTTGCATATTTTTTTCATCTAATTTATAATTACTATAAGTCGATTGGAGGATACTTTTATGAATCAAAGCACCAAGTATATTTTATTAGTTTGCCTAATTGTTATTATTTTATTAACCTTTTTTGTCAAAAGCCGCTTCAGCAAGCTCATTAACGCTGACAGTGAAGCAGAAAAAAAGAAAATATATTTCTATATTCTCCTTTTGGTTTTGTTATTAATAGCTCTGATAATAATTACATTAATCCTGTTGAACAGCTAGTCAATTCTGACAGCTACCACCACACATCTACCATCACTCAAAGAGCGATCGCAAGTTGACAATGTCAACAGCTTATCACCATAGCTGATATTCAAGTCAGTTGAATTAATGGCATAGTTGTAACAGTTGCTGACAAATTCATCAAACTGCTGCTGATTATCGGCACTTATAAAATCATAATAAGGGAACTGGTCATCACCGGTATTTACCTCAACAGAAAATACCGCAAAAACCTGATAACGATGACATTGATTGATGGTATTAAATTCAATTATCGAATGCTGATTGTAGAAATCGGCATTTTTATATTTCAAAAGCGTCGCAAACATTGTACCATCACTGCGATTATGACCGTGAATAATAACATTATCAGTCGGAATAAAGACATCACACTGCTCTTGAACATACGGAAGACCGCTTACCGAATATTCTTCATTGAAATTGCGGTAAAGGTAGTAATCCTTAACATCCTTGGTTTGCATTACCGGAAAGTCAATCTGAGTTGATTCAATCGTAATCCAGCCTACCAAATCATTGTTTTGCTGATAGAGTTTTTGGTAAGAAGCTATTTTCTTACTGTCTGATTCTTCTTTAGTTACCGTATCAGAACCGGTTTCGGACTGCTGATTACGGTCAATCTGATTTTGCAGAATCTTGATATCGTTTTGATTTTTAAAAGAGGTATAGTAGTAATATCCGACAAAAGAGCCACTGATCAAAAAGATAACCAATAACAAAGAAATAATGATATTGAATTTACGATTAAGTTGTTTTTTTGTTACCATATCGAGCCCTCCTTTATCTATCATACATCTTTTAGATGAAAAAATCTAATTATGAGGATGATAGAGTTTTTTAGTTTGATATTTAGCTTCGCAGCTTACCATTACGCCCAGTTTTCTTAACACATCACTATCTACCGCTGAAAGAATAACCGACGAATGTAATTGAGCATTTTTCAGCTTTGGCAGAGCTTGAATTGCCTGTAAAGCAGCAGGATTAAGCTGAGCGGAAATTGTTAAGGCAATTAAGACTTCATCAACATGCAGTCTCGGATTATTATTTCCGAGGTAATTAACCTTTAAGTCTTGAACAGGAGCAATGATATTCGGTGACAACAATAATGTGCCATCACTGATATTGCACAAATACTTTAAGGCATTGATTACGGCAGCAGAAGCAGCACCTAACAAAGAAGAAGTTTTACCGGTAACGATATGTCCGTCAGTTAACTGTAAAGCTACGGCCGGCCCATTGCTTAATTGAGCCTTATCCAACGCCGCTTTGACAACCGGACGATCTTCGATTGTGATCGAAGCCTTATTCATTATTGAAACCGCCTTATTAACCGCTGACTCCTCCAGATTTCCCAAACGATAATCGACCAGGGTTCGATAGTACCTTCTGATGATTTCATCACAGCTGGCTTTTTTAGCCAGCTCATCATTGCTGATACAATAGCCAATCATATTAACGCCCATATCGGTTGGCGAATAATAAACATCTTCCTTAGTAATCTGTTTTAAAATGCGGGCTAAAACCGGAAAGATTTCCACATCCCGATTATAATTGACTGCCATAACCCCGTATTTTTCCAAATGGAACGGGTCAATCATATTGACATCATTCAAATCAACCGTTGCCGCTTCATAGGCTAAGTTTACCGGGTGATTGAGCGGCAAGTTAAAAATCGGGAAAGTTTCAAACTTGGCATATCCGGCAACATTATTTCTTTTATATTCATGATACAACTGGCTTAAACATACCGCCATCTTACCGGAACCCGGTCCGGGTGCCGTAACTACCACCAAGGGTTTTGAAGTAACAACATAATCATTCTTACCGAAGCCTTCATCGGAAACAATTAAATCGATATTGCTGGGATAACCCTCAATCGCATAATGCAGATAAACGGTAACCCCCATATTCTCTAACTGTCTTTTAAAATTGTCAACTGCCGCCAAAGATACATACTGCGTAATAACAACCGAGCCGACGTACAAACCGATATTTCTAAAAGCGTCAATCAGTCTTAATACATCTTGATCATAGGTAATGCCCAAGTCGCCTCTTTTCTTGCTTTTTTCGATATCGTGGGCATTGATTGCGATGACTATTTCAACCTTTTCCTTCAATGAAGTCAGCATTTTCACTTTCATATCCGGTTCAAAACCCGGCAATACTCTGGAAGCATGAACATCATCGAATAATTTGCCGCCGAATTCCAAATATAACTTATTATTAAAACGATTAACTCGTTCCATAATCCGTTCTGACTGCATTTTTAGATATTTTTCACTGTCAAAAGCTAATGTATCCATATTTTCCCCCCAATATCAACAATATTTTAGATTTTATCATAAACAAACTAGATAATCGCAAATTTTTTTAAGGCCTTCATTATCCCGTCATTTTTCGCTGTATCTGTAACATAATCGGCAATTTCTTTCACCGAGTCAAAGCCGTTGCCCATCGCAATCGATAATCCCGCACTTTGCAGCATTTTTAAATCGTTGTCGCTGTCGCCAAAGGCAATGGTTTGCTGAGGCGAAATATTCAAATGCCTGCAGATAGCAAGTAAACCATCCCTTTTACTTCTGCCCTTATTATCTAAATCATATAAAGCATAACCGCCGTCAACTACATCAAGCCGATCGGAAAAACGGTTAGAAAACTTTAGCATTTTTTCCCTGTCACAAATTAAGGCCCCGGAAGTCGGCAGCTGGCTGGCATCCGGACAAGGGTGATAGAAAACTCTGGTTACGGTTTTTTCCAATATCTTTTGTTCCGGATATTGGTTATAGATATAAAAACCATCAACAAACTTCCAAAACAGCCCTAAATCTTTTTCAATACAATACTGATTGACCTGATCAAAAAGCTCCTTTTCAACCTTGGCCATATCGATTACATTGAGATCCTTATCACAGACAAACTGGCCGTTAGCACAGTTATAAAAATCGGCTTCAATCTTTCCTCTGATATTCTCTAAACCATAAGGCATTCTGCCGGAAGCAATCACAATCTTGATACCTTTTGCTTTTAATTGTTTAATCGCTTCTACCGCACTTTCAACAACCGGCTGATTGATACCGGCCGTCAAGGTTGAATCCACATCAAAAAAAGCTGCTTTGTATTCCATCATTAATTCCCCTTTAATATACTTCTAAATAAGTTATAACCTGATAACCCTGCTGATAATAAGCCTCAAATATTTCCGCAAAATCCAGACTTTCGTAATAGATTTCGTTATATTCCTCTTCTAAAACCATTTGATTTTTACTGAAGGATACCCGATAGACCATTTCTTCTTTGTTTTCAACAACAAACAACAAATTTCCATAGTTATTATCAATCTGGTTAAAATCGTTCGGATAAAAGAAAGTCGATGAACAACCGGTCGGTTCAATAAGCGAATAACCATAATCATTTACCAAATAGACTTGTTCATCAATTTTGGCAAAATTAAGATAATTTGAATTAGCAACCCTTTGTTTTGTTACTAACGAAAAATCACTTAATTGATAAATGTATAGATAGTTGGAATAGTCGACCATATAAAAGTAGTTGTCATCACCGCAGTAAATTGATAAATAGCCTTCCAGATACTTTTGCTCACTCTTGTCAACATAAACTGCTTTGCCGTCCTGATAAGTAACATATCTATCCGAGTCGATTACATACAGTAAATAACCAAAGACATCATCAAGTTTTAATCCTTCACTTAAATCGTCGATATTAAAGCTAAAGTATTCAACACCATCAGGGCTGTAAAACAAATCTTTATTCTGCAAGCGGAAGCGATATCCGCCTTCAATTTCTTTTTCAGCTAAGACCTTATTATCATTGTCCAGAAGCAATACTTTTGTTGTATGATCGTCAGAAATAATCGCAATTCTTTCCGTGGTTATTTTTTTATTACAGCCAAATGAAGCTAAAAGCAGGAAAACAATTATCAGCGTTAATACTTTTTTCATCTTTTTCTCCTTTTAAATACCTGAACCAGAAAGCTGACATCGGTACTGACTTCTTCAAGAGAGAACAGTTTTTCGCTGTCTTTTGTACTGGTAGTATGGTAATACGGCATCATTTTCCACAAATCCGTGATTGCCGCTTTATCTGTCAGGGTTATTTGATAATCAACCCTGACGGTTTCAATTAAATCGAATTCATCTAAAGCATAGCCTTTTTCCATATTTAGATAAGGCTCATCATATACAATCTGTTTCAGCTGATACAAATGGTTTTGAGCCGGGGTTACCGCTATCACAATCCCATCATCTTTTACAACCCGACCAAATTCAGCTGAACTGTAAGGGCAAAAGACACTCATTAACCCATCAATGCTGTTATCCTCGATCGGCAGATTGAAAATAGTTGAAACAAAACAGCAGGCTTCTTTAAGTTTTTTAGCCGTCATCGTCACACCCTTTTTTGAAATATCGGTCGCCAGATAGCGAAACTTTTTTTGACTGTTTTTAGCGATATAGTTTACATAATAACCTGTTCCACAGCCGCAATCTAAAACTGCATCGTTTTCTTTTAGATACTTATTGAACAGCTGACAAATGGTTTCAGCCAATTTTCGGTAATAACCGCCATTTAAAAAGCGTTCACGAGCCATCAATGAATCAACATCATCACCGGGTTGACTGGAATGTTTTTGATTAGCTAACAATAAGTTGACATAGCCGCTGCTCGAAATATCATAACAGTGATTATGCGGGCATAAATAACTGTTATTTACTTGTCTTAACCCAGCTTGACATTTGGGACAAATAAGCATTTAATCACTCCCTATCGCTACCATTTTACCATAAGAAAAGCGGATTGCTCCGCTTAAATTGCTTTTTCTAAATTGATATACTCAACCTCGGTTGGAGTTTCACGGCCGAACATAATAGCTAAGACAGTTGCTACTCCGTTAGCATCATCCATACTCTCGACGATACCTTCAACATTGGCAAACGGACCGCTCAATATCTTGACACGATCGCCCACAACAAACTCGGCAACAATCTTCTTTTCGCTTTGACCGATTCTCTTGAGAACCCCTTCCATTTCTTCATCAGGAACACTAAATGGTTTACCACCGCCACCGGCAGATCCAATCAAACCGGTTACTCCTGAAGTGTTTCTGACAACATACCAGGCTTCATCGGTCATATTCATCTTAACAAACAAATAGCCGGGAAAAAGATTTTTGATTTTCTTTATCTCTTTACCATTCTTGTAGTCAATTTCTTCCTCTTCAGCAACAACGATACGATCAAGACAGTCTTCCAAGCCCATGGCTCTCATTCTTTTTTCAAGACTTTCCTTAACCCTGTTCTCATGTCCGGCATAAGTATTAACTACATACCATTCTTTTCTGTCTTCCATTAAGCACCGACTCCAATCAATACCAAGAAACCAGATACTAAGAAATCACATAAAACAAAGAATAAAGCAAATAAAATACAGAAGAATAACACTTTAGCTGTATTTTTCATTAATTGTGAAAACTTTGGCCACTTAATTCTTTTTGCTTCGCTGACTACACCCTTAAAGAATGAAGTGATTCCATCTTTTTTAATTGTACTCTTGTTACTATCTGCCATAAGATCCTCCTATTTAGTCTCCTTATGTAATGTGTGCTTACCACATTTTTTACAATACTTTAATAATTCCAATCGACCTGTGGCGTTTTTGCGGTTACGAACAGTAGTGTAATTTCTTGATAAGCATTCTGAACAAGTCAATATTACCTTATCGCTCATAATAAAAAAAACTCCTTTTTTTGATTGCATATAAATATTAGCACAGCCATTGGTAATTAGTCAAACAAACTGTTAAGTTTTTGCTTAATTCTTTGTAAAGAGTTATCAATCTTCTTTTTTGAGCAATTTAAAACCTCGCTCATCTGCTGATAGCTATAACCCAATAAGCGCATTTTCAATACTTTTTTATCAAAATCATTATCCAGATAATCAAAAGCCAATTCTCTTAACAGTTTTGCCTTGACGATTGATTTCGGATCGCTGTAATTATCGGCGATGGTATCAATCAAATATATTTGTTCATTATCACTTAAATGATTATCCAAAGATAAGGCTTGATTTGTCAAAATACTGTCCTTGCGTTTGTATTTTTTGGCAATGGCTTTCATTTCTCTGGTTGTACATAAATAAACAAAGTTGGAAAACTTGGTATACTTATCACTTCTGAAACAGTTAATCGCATTATTTAAACCAATCAAATATGCCTGATAACATTCATCATAATCAGAAAATGACCAATAAGATCTAATCTCACCATAAGTTTTGTAGAAAATCGGCAAGAAATAATCTGCCAGTAATTTGAAGGCATACTCATCTTTCTGCCTTATCATATACAATAACTCATATTCATTAATCTTATCGGCCATTTTTAATCCCTAAATCGGGTTGCGGCAACTGTAGATTTGATATAACAGAACCGAACAGGCAACTGAAGCATTTAACGATTCAAAGTTGCTTTCCATCGGCAGTTTAACCAAGATATCGCAATTTTGTTTGACAAGTCTGTGCATCCCTTTGCCTTCTGAACCTATCACTAAGACCATCGCCATCTTATAGTCAACCTTGCGGTAATCCATAGCATCTTTGCAATCAGATCCGACAACCCAATATCCTTTCTTTTTTAATTCATTTAAAGACTGGGTTAAATTCGTTACCTGGCATACTTTAACAAGATCAATGGCTCCTGCCGACACCTTAGCAACCGTTCCGTTCAAGGAAACACTACGGTTCTTTTCAATGATAATCCCGTCAACATTTACACATGCCGCCGTTCTTAATATCGCTCCGAGATTGTGCGGATCCTCCAGACCATCCAAGGCCACCAACAAAGGGTATTGCTTATCCTTGACTGCCTGCAAGAGTTCATCAAGCTGATACAGCTTATAATCATCAACGCAGCCGATATAACCCTGGTGGTTACCGTCAACCAGTTTATCTAAAAACTTCCGCTCAACAACTTCAACCTTAATGCCCTGTTTTTTAGCCAACTGTTCAATCGATTTATCACTTCGGTTAGCTTGGACATAAAGCAAATTGATATTTTTCTTCTTTTCAAGTAAGCCTAAAATAACATTTTTCCCATAAACATATTGTGCCATAATCTTACTCCTGAATAGTCTTAATAATTTCCCAAATGTCATCCATTCGGCTTAGTTGATCCTGCAAATACCAAAAGCCCCATACTGCTTCAAAGCCGGTCGAAACCTTATAGGTTAGGATATCGGTATTCTTTGGTGCATTGTGGCTTTTTTGGTTTCGAGCCTGCTTATACAGCTGCATTTCTTCTTCGGTATACAAACCGTTATCAATCAGATACTTGGCTAATTTTGCCTGAAATTTGGCACTGCAGTAAATTGCCGTTTGAGCCTGTAAATCATTGACCTTAACATATTTGTCAATGAGTTTTCGTTTGATATATAAGTTGTAGTCAGCATCGCCAATAAAGGCTAGTACCAGTGGCTTATATTGCTGCATATTACATTAAATTCTTATCAATCAGCTCTTGGCGATAACGGTCAGCTGACTGGAAATCCTTTTGAGCTTTGGCATCATTATATTTTTCAAACAGCTGTTTTTCTTCATCGGTTAAAACAACCGGCTTAATATCAATGCCTAAAACATCCAGCATCTTTCTGATACTGTTATAATAACTGCTGACTAATTGCCAGTCGATTTCTCTGACTCTTAAAGCCTTATTTAATAATTTGATTGTATCAAAAATTACCATATAGGCATTTGGAGTGTTCAAATCATCACTCATCGCATCCAAAAATAATCGATATTGCTCAAGATCATAATCGCTTGTTAAATTTACTGATTTGATTTGACTGTTTACTTCAACCTGCTTTAAAGCATTAGTTACCTTGGCTAATTCAGCCTTGCTGGAAGCAAACGTTTCCTCGGAATAAATTAAAGCATCACGGTATTTGGCACTTAACAATAACCATCTAGTTAAGTTGGCACCGTTTTCTTTAATAACATCCTTTGCCCATTGGGTATTGCCTAATGACTTGCTCATTTTACCGGAAGATGTTTCTAACATTCCATTATGAATCCAATAGTTTGCCAGGTGGTGATGGTTAACACATTCCGACTGAGCCATCTCATTTTCATGATGAGGGAATTTCAAATCTCTTCCGCCCCCATGAATATCAATCAGACTGCTGCCAAATTCCTTGCCAATCATTACAACACATTCGGTATGCCAGCCGGGTCTGCCTTTGCCCCAAGGAGAATCCCACTTGATACCCTTATCGGTTTTCTTCCACAAAGCAAAATCCAAAGGATTTCTCTTTTGCTGATTTTCTTCTACTCTTGCACCGGAAATCAGATCATTGACCTGCTGATGTGATAATTCACCATATTTTTCATCAGCATCAACCGAAAAATAAACATCACCGTTTACTTCGTAAGCCGCCCCTGATTCAACCAGTGAGCCGATAAATTTGATAATATCGTCCATTGTTTCAGTTACTCTCGGCGTAGCATCCAACGGTACCACATTTAATGATTTTCTGACATCGTTATATGCCTCAATGTATCTTTCAGCGATTTCTTTTTCATCGGTATTCTCTTCGATAGCTTTATTGATGATCTTATCATCAACATCGGTAAAGTTAGACACCATTTTTACTTTATATCCCAAGGCTTCAAAAGTTCTTCTTAATGTATCAAAAACAACGATAGGACGAGCATTACCGATATGAGCATGGTTGTAAACTGTAGGTCCGCAAACATACATGCTCACTTCATTTTCTTTAATCGGTTTAAACTCTTCAACTTGTAAAGTGTATGAATTGTATAATTTCATAATATACCTCTCTTATTTATTCTTTGAAAATTATAACACAATACAGCTTTGTTTGTATGTTATAATGATTAAAAAATGGAGGTTAAATAATCGTAATGAAAATCTTAGTTTTTGGTTCCTTAAATATCGATCATAATTATAAAATGGAACATATTGTTTTAGAAAAAGAAACCATTTTCGCCAATGAATATTTTGTCGTTGCCGGCGGAAAAGGACTGAACGCTTCAATCGCATTAAGTAAAAGCGGTTCCCATGTATATCTGGCAGGTAACATCGGAAATGATGCCGATGTTTTACAGAAAACGCTGGATAAATATCATGTTGATACCACTTATTTGAATCACATCGACCAACCTAACGGTCATGCTGTTATTCAGGTAGATGAAAAAGGCGAAAATGCGATTTTCATTTATGGCGGTTCAAATCAGGCTATTACCACTGAATATATTGATAAAGTCTTAACTCATTTCCAGCCAAATGACTTAATCGTTTTGCAGAATGAAATCAATAATCAGCATTATTTAATTACTCAAGCTAAAAAACACGGATTGACGATTTTGTTAAATCCATCTCCTTTTAATCAAACAGTTTTAACTTATCCATTAGAACTTGTTGATTACATTTTCATTAACGAAGTTGAAGGTAAGGGCTTTACCAATGAAACCGAACCTGAAAAAATCTTAGATAAACTTAAAGAAATGTATCCTGCTACCAAGGTTGTACTAACATTAGGCTCAAAAGGAGCATATTATCAGGACGGCAACACTCGTATCTTTAGTCCCGCTTATAAAGTTAAAGCAGTAGATACAGTCGGAGCCGGTGATACCTTCATGGGCTATTTCTGTTATGGTCTAGCCAACAATTTACCGATTGAAGAAACTATGAAAACAGCTGCTCAAGCCGCAAGTATCACTTGTACAAGACAAGGTGCTGCTGATTCCATTCCAACCTTACAGCAGGTAAAAGAGATTTATAAGTAACAAAAAGGCTCATCAGCCTTTTTGTTTGTCCTTCAATATTTATATCAGCGTAAAGTAATTCTTATATTTAATTCAATGTTGATAATGAGCGCATAACCAAATCAATATCTTTGTTTTCTAACTCATTAATAATATGCAGATATGTCTTTTGCGTTGTTGTCATGCTTGCATGACCTAATCTTCTAGCAACACTGGCAATAGATACACCAGCAAACAACAATAATGATGCATGTGTGTGTCTTAACCCATGAATAGATATTATTGGGATATTTAGTTTCTTGCAATGCCGTGCCAAAGCATTATTAATGGTCGAATTGTATATTTTCTGACCTTGCTTGACAAATATTGGCTCATCTTCTTTTAAATTCTTTAGTAATCCAGCAAATTGCATAACCGTTTGCCAATCAATTTGGATTTTTCTAATAGATGATTTATTTTTGGTCAAAGTAAAACCTCCATTCTCTTTATAATCCCATGTCTTACTAATTGACAAAGTTTGATGAGAAAAATCAAAATCTTTTGGAGTCAAAGCGATTGCTTCGGAAAATCTCATACCAGTTTTCGCAATCAGTAAAATTAACCAATCCCAATTAATTTGTGGAGATAGTTCCAAATCAGCAATAAGAGTATGTAACTCAAATTGATTTAGGTATTTGATTTTCTTTGAACACGGATTTTTCCCTTTTATTACTATTTTTCTAGTCGGATCATTTTCTATTAGACCATCATCAACTGCATCTAAAATAGCTCCCTTTAACTGATGATGAAAATCCATTGTTGTTTGTCTTTCATGTGTCAAAGCATATTCATTGAGAATCCTTTGATACTCATTTCTAGTTAGATTACAAATCTTCAAGGTCGGAGCTATTTTCTTTATCCATCCTAAAGATAGATAGTATTTTTTCATTGTGACATTTCTTACAGCTCCTTCCTTATATGTCTTTATCCAATTTTCATAATATCTATAAAATAATTCTTTCTTAGCTATATTCATAATTCCTCCTATACTCTTTACTTACGCTGATGAAGGG
>JBJFHD010000056.1:0-3757 GCA_051893335.1 Erysipelotrichaceae bacterium
TAACAGCATAGCCTGTGTTTTAAGGTTACCAGACAAGTCCTTGATATCATAAGAAATTACACGATTATCAACGTCAACGTTTGTTTTATTGTTGAAGTATTTTGCTGAACCCTTAACATACATTTCAATTGTTATAAGAAGTTTCTGCTTCATTGCTTCATCAACATCATCTTCGTACTTCATAACTTCATAAAAATCTCCGAGTGTAGGCATATCCTTGTTATCCATTGTCTTCCAGAAGCTTGAACGATCATAAGTATCTCTAACGCAACGGTCAATAAATGAACATTCCTGTGCATTAAGTGCATTAAGCGGATTTGTGTCCATACAAGAAATAAACGATGTAATGAGCTGACACTTATCGCCAATTACGTCTACTTCTGGGTCATCAAGCAAATTCACGTCAAAGTCAAATGGGTTGATATAGTTCTGTGAACCGAGGGAAATTTTAACGCTTTCGCCGCCAAACATATTAACTACAGCAGGATATTCTCTTTCTGGGTCGATTATCATAATATCCGCATCGTCATAACGCATAAATACGTCCATCATTTCTCTTTTTGCGGTAAATGATTTACCCGAACCAGGACATCCGAGTATAAATCCAGACGGATTTATAAGCGATTTCATTCTGTCAAAAGAAATAAGGTTATCAGACAAAACATTCAAGCCGTAATATACACTACCACGCTGCTGAACTTCCTTAACATTAAATGGCTGCAAGATAGCAATACTTTCTGTCGGGAAACGTCTATGCCATTCAAAACGTCTATGAGAACCTATCGGCAGACAATCCACCATTCCGTCCTCCTGCTGCCACTTCATTTCGCCGTACATACAACCGTTTCGTTTTAGCGATGATGCAATTATATCCATATTGGAATTAAGCTCATTATAGCTCTCCGCAGTTACCATAATAATTGTGTTGATGTGGTAAAGCTTCTGGTCTTGAATTGTAAGTTTTTCATACAATGATTTGTAACCGTCAAGCTGATTTTTAATACGCATTGGCATTTGTGATGAGAAGTTGCCGTGTTGTGCAGCTTTACTTTCTCTCTGCGCCATATTTGTATCAATAGCAGTAATCTGGCTTTGAACAAGCTTTCTTGCCTTTGCTGGGTCAAAAGCGATTATATTATGTGTTACCATCAGCTTTAAGTTAGTACCAAGCAAATCAGTCATAATACTGTCAACAGCTTTTGAAGGGTACTCCTTGATGAAAACGGTTTTGGCATAAGTATTATTGAACATAAAATAATCAGACTTGAATTCAAAATAATCTGGAGAACAGTAAACTTTATCCATTCCTGTTTCAAAATCTTCATCAGTAAGTGTAGGGATAACCACTTCTGTGCCGACAAAGAAATTTTTAAGCAGCTCTACACGCTCCTGTGAGGTAAGAGGACGTATTCGTGTATTACCGATACGTTCGAAACTTGCCTTTATAGACAAATCAAGGGTTTTAAATTTCTGTGTTGCATAAGATTCGTTTACCGATGAAATTGTTAAAGTAATATATAAATGTTTCTGAATTGAGTTTTGTCCCTTTGAAATATTTTCTTTCAGAACTCTGTCATTGTATTCCGTTCTTAAGTTGTCATATTCATCATTTTTGGTTTTAAGAAGAACCTTATTTTCAAACGATTTAATATTTATACTGCTATTCAGCATCGTAATCTGACAATCAACTGTATCATCCAACGTATTCAGAAAATTACAGTAATTTTGCAGAAATGCCGATTGCTGTTCAGCATCACCCAAGTTATAATTGATATCCTGGAAAACATATGCTTTTGAGTAGGTTTTATCATCAATTAACCAAATGTTGTCTTTAAGAACCTTTTTGTACGGCATTGTATTGACAACATTTTTAGGCAATATTTTCTTAACCTTTGTTTTCTTTTTGTTGTTTTTCTCATTCTCGACTTTTTTTGTATTACTGATACGTTCTGCATCAATATCCTTTGCCGATTTCTTTTCATCGCTATTATTTTTCTTCTTTTTTGATGTTTTCAGCGTTAATATAACCATTACAACAATTAAAACAATGATAACTGCAAGAGAAATTATTTTCTTTGTATCTATTGTTTCAGTTGAAGCAACAGGTTCAACGATTGCAGCAACCGTTGTTATTTCCGTTGTTTCTGATACAAGTTTTGTTTCAGATATTAAACTATCCGATACTATTGATGTTTCTGTTCTCTTTTCCGCAACTGTTTCAGTAGCAACAGACGTTTCAACAGAAACGGAAGATGTTATCATTTCCGTTTCTGTTACCTCTGATACCGCCGAATTTGGAACAACTTTACTTACGGCTGCTGTTGGTTTTGTTGCGGTTGAAGTTTGGACACTTGTTGTTATAGCTTCTGTCAATGAAACAACAGTTGTTTCATTGACAGAAGATGGGGAAGTTTCGGTAACAACCGTTGTTTCGTTATTCATTCTTCTTTCGCTTCCTTTTCTTTATATTTTTCTTTTCTTCACGATATTTCTGTTCTTCAATTTTCAAGTTAAGTCTTTTGATTTCGTCTTGTAAATCTATTATCGGAGGACGATACTCAAATTTACGTTTTTGTTTACACAAATAAAATTTGATTACTTTTTTTCCTATTACCTCGATTGGCATATCATTGTATGAGAACCAACCTATAAAGAAAAAAGGAACAACCTCAAAAACCACAAGATATTCGACCAGATCTTTCGGAAGAACCTTGCTTCCGAAAATCGCTGTCGGAACAGCAAGTGCAGCAATACATACAACGCAAATAAGCTGCCTTACTGTTAAACCAAAAAAGAACTTTTCCTTAAAAGCTGTTATTTCCGGCGGAATTTCTGTTTTCATTAAACCCATACTCTCACCTCATTACACACCAAACATACGCTTTGTAATTTCACTTGAAGTTTTGATAGCTTTACTTAAAACAATTAAGGCTATCAAAGGTAAATAAAATACTGCATAACTACCAATCAATGGTGATTTAAGAAGCGTTGACACTACAGTATTAAGAGAAGTAAGCTTCGGATAAATAAGAGCAAACGCTTGCAGAATTGCACCTATTAGACCTACTTGCAGACATACCGCTGCATAAGATTTAATAAATGATATTCCCGTTTGACGTACTGTATCATTACATAATGTTGACAAAGCAACAGGAGCAACTGCTTGATGAATTGTTATTTCAAAAATAATACCCATAATGTTTATTAAAATGGTTACAAAAATAACAAAGAACACAATCATATACAAAACACCCCAAAAACCGAGTATCAAATAATTGATATCAAAAAAACCTGCTTCAATGTTATCAAACAATTCATCTGGCATATCAAAAGCAAGCTGACTTATTGCTTCCGAGAACGTTTTTGAACTTGCTTTCATAAATATGGCTTTTATACCTCCTGTAATTCCATCAGTATTTTCAATAATAACTTTTGCAACAACAAATTTCATACCTATTCTTATGGCATCTTCAAAGCGTTCGACTCGAAATTGAGCAAGCTGTGAAAACATTTCCATACAAAAAAACAGCGTTGTAAGCGATACTGCCAATGCAGTGATACCTGTTACTACGGGTTTGGGAACATCAAGATTTATTATGGTATCGTATACATTACCAAAAGCTAAAGCCAGTTCGCCTATTGCTTCATACATAGCTTTAATGCTATCTTCATTAAACATTCCTCACACTCCTTGAATTATAGGAACGGAAAAGCGTATAATGCTTAACCGTTCCTTCTTTTGTGTGCATTTTCAAGA
>JBJFHD010000057.1:0-3736 GCA_051893335.1 Erysipelotrichaceae bacterium
TTAGTATGAAACGCATCCTGGGATTAGACCTCGGCACCGCAAGCATTGGCTGGGCGATAACCAACATTTCTGAGAGCAATAACATTAAAAAAACTACCAAACAAAACAAGAAGAAATGAAAATAACACTGGGATTAGACCTCGGCACCGCAAGCATTGGTTGGGCTGTTATACGAGAAGAAAACGGACATATATATATTGACGGTTTAGGCTCCCGAATTATTGATTTCGAGGATTCTGAACAAGTAAAATTTGGCAAAGGTAGTAGCATTTCAAAGAATGCAGACAGGACAAAGAAAAGGACTGCACGCAAATGCTATGACCGTTATATAATTAGGAGAACTTTACTTACAGAATTCTTCAGGAAGCATAATATGTTGCCAAATGAACATCTAATTAAATTAGATGCGCTTGACCTATGGGCTTTACGAGCAAAAGCTGTGGACGAGAAGATAACTCTTCCAGAACTTGCAAGAGTTTTATATCACATTAATCAGAAACGCGGTTATAAAACCGTTAAAGGCGACACAGAAGAAAAAAACACAAAAGAATATGTAGCCGCCATCGTAAGCCGCAACCAAATTCTAAAAAAAGAGGGGCTTATTATTGGTCAATATCTTTATAAAAACCTTAAAGAGGACAGAAGATATCGCTGCAAAGGACAAATCTTTCCTCGCGAAGCATATGAATCAGAATTTGATAAAATCATTGAAACTCAAAAAACATTTTATCCCGAGATTCTATCCTCAGATAACATAAAATATCTCAGAGATTATGTAATATTTTATCAACGAGATTTAAAATCCTGTAAACACCTTGTCTCAATATGTGAACTTGAAAAGCGCTCATATATAAAACAAGATAAGAATCACAATGAGTTTAAGGACTCTAATGGCAACACAATAATGGTTGAAAGTGGCCCACGTGTTGCTCATAGCAGCAATCCATTAGCGCAGATTTGTAGGATTTGGGAAACAATTAACAATATTGTATTTACTGATAAATACAATAAAACATTAGTTCCTGATCTGGATAGAAAAATGATGATTTTCGACTATCTTAGCAAGAATAACAAAATAACAAAAAACCAACTATACCAACTCGCAGGAATCAATGGTAATGTATATTCCATAAGCGACGAAATGGTCAAGAATCTTAAAGGGAACACTACAGAAACTGCCCTAATCAAGGCCACAAAAAAGAATTCAGTAATTATAGACATGATCTCCGATTTTCACAAAAACTTATTTGTGGAAAAAGTCAACATTGAAACTGGCGAATTAATTCGTGTCATTAACCCCGAATTTGAACAATTAGCCTTATATAGGCTATGGCACACGTTATATTCAATAAATAACAAAGACATTTTGAAAGATGTTCTTAAAAAGAAATACAAAAGCCTTGATGATGATGAAATAGCCAATCTGTCAAATCTGGCTTTCTCAAAACAACCTTATGCAAAGAAATCAATACGTGCGATAAACAAACTTTTACCCTATCTTACAAAAGGATATTGCCTATATGACGCAAAAGTAATGGCTGGTTATCATGACACGGTTTTGACGAAAGCAGAAAACAGAAGCCGCACTTTGTTAGACTCTTTACCACATCTAAAACACAACGAATTGCGGCAACCATTAGTCGAAAAAGTTCTCAACCAAATGATAAATTTGGTTAATGCTTTGATGCAGCAATATAATTGCCATTTTGATGAAATCAGAGTTGAATTGGCAAGAGCGCTAAAACAAAGCAAAACCGAACGTGAAGATTCTACATTTAAACAAAATAAGAACAATCAAGCTAATGAAAAAGCAAAAGAAAGAATAATTGAAGAAGGAGCATACCCTTCAAAATCAGCAATTGAAAAGTATCGTTTATGGGAAGAATGCTCTAAAAAATGCATCTACTGCAACAAAGACATCTCCCTATCTGAATTACTGAATGGAGAGGTATTTGAAAGAGAACATATCATTCCAAAATCACTTCTGTTTAACGATAGTTTCGCAAACAAAGTTTGTTCTTGTTCAGACTGCAATAGAAACAAGAACAACCGAACTGCATACGATTATATGGCATCCAAAAGTGATGCAGAATTTGAGGACTATATTAATCGTGTAAATCGCCTTGGATTTTCAAAAACAAAACGTGCGAACCTGTTAACCCCCGAATCCGAGATTTCTACAAGCTTCATTGATAGGCAATTAAGACAAACCCAATATATCTCTAAAAAGGCATGCCAAATACTTCAGTCCGTTTGCTATAATGTAACCACATCTACTGGCAGTGTAACTGATTATTTACGTAGAATCTGGGGGTGGAAAAATATCCTTGAAGATTTGAATATCGACACTTATCGTCTTTGTGACCAAACGACATTTAAAGAAATAGAGCATAAAGGTAGCATTATAAAACGTGAAGTTATAAATGATTGGACAAAAAGAAAAGACCACCGCCATCATGCAATTGATGCGTTGGTTGTTGCATGCACATCTCAATCATTTATCCAAAGATTAAATAATCTTAGTAGCATTGATGACGTTCCGTTCGAATCGATAAACAACCAAAGCAAAGAACAAAAAGACCGTTATACAAAGCTTGACAAATATGCTCTTACTCAACCACATTTCTCATACCAAGAAGTGCGTGAAGCAGTTAAAAGTATTCTCGTTTCTTTTAGGTCAACCCGAAAAACAACAACACCAGGTAAACGTTACATTTATAAAAATGGCAAGAAAATCCTTGTCCAAAGTAACATTCTTGTGCCAAGAGGAGCACTTTGTGAAGAATCTGTTTACGGTAGGATTAATCATAAAGGTAAGGATGAAATTGTCATAAGGTATAAAATAGGTGTTGGCATTGATTCCTTATTCAACACAAAAGACACAGTAATCCAAATTGAGAAAAAGGTCAATTCAATTATTGATAAAACGGCAAAAGAAGTAATACTTGAACATCTTAAACAGCATAATTACAAACTGAAAGAATGTTTCAAGGAAATTATCTATCTTGATAATAACAAAACAATTCCTATATATAGCGTAAGATGCTTAACCGGGAATGACAAAGTACTGCCTGTTAGAATTGAATCTGATGGCTCCATAAAAGGATACGTCAAATCTGGAAGGACTCATAGTATATCCATCTATCAACAAGACAACGGTGATTATTATGAAAATGAATGCACATTTCAGCATGCTGTTGACAGAAAGAAAAATAATATTCCTGTGATTATTAAAGACCCTAATCTTGTTTGGGACTCAATAACAAATCGCACAGATCTCGATGAATCGTTTTTGAGACAACTTCCTGAACCGAACAGCAGATTTATCGTGTCCCTACAACGTGACGACATGTTCATTTTTGGATTAGAAAAAAGTGATGTAGAGTACGCATTGGCAAATCACGATTATGCATTAATTAGCAAATATTTATACAAAGTTCAAAATGCATCAAAAGGCAATTACCGATTCTGTTTACACACTATAACAGAGTTTGATTTGTCAAAAGCTAATAAACCCGACAAACGCTTTCTCAATATTCGAAATGCAAAATCCCTTCTAATGGCAGGTTGTTTCAAAATAAGAATTGATATATTGGGTAATATAGTTTTAGACCGCCCACATGATTAAGCGAACTCTATATTTTGGCAATCCGGCATACCTGAGCCTCGCAAACAAGCAGTTGGTGATACGTCTGCCAGAGGTGGAAAAAGCCGATAATGTGTGCGAAATCATCAA
>JBJFHD010000058.1:0-3724 GCA_051893335.1 Erysipelotrichaceae bacterium
ATGGTTTATGTTTGCGTTTTTATATCAGGGGTTGTACTTACTTTTGCATTTGACCCCTGATTTACAAAGATTAAATTTTTTAGATCACTTTGGATTAAGTACCGCAAAATGTTTTGTCATCCATTTTTCCAGAGCAGTAACAAGTCCGTAAAGGATCATTGCCATAACAGCCATTATGAAAATGCCTACCCATATAAGATCGTTGTTCATTATTGATGAAGCATAGCTTATGATATGACCAAGTCCTCTTCGTGAAGATATATATTCGCCAATAAATGCGCCGGAAAGAGCAAGAGAAATATTAAGCCGCAAACATCCGATAATAGATGGCATTGTCGATGGTATAACTACCTTGTTAAATACCTGCCATTTAGTTGCACCCAATGAATACATAAGCGTTTCTGTTGCCTTATCAATGCCCTTGACACCCGTAAAAACAGATATTGCACAGGTAATGACCGTCATAAGGAAGGATACAATAATTTTAGAAGGATATCCAATACCAAAAATAACAATTACAATAGGAGCAAGAGCAAGCTTCGGAAGTGCATTAAGTATAATAAGATATGGCTCTGAAATATCGGCATAACTTCTATTCCACCAAAATGACATTCCTATCATAGCTCCGACAAATGTACCTGTCAAAAAGCCTATAATTGTTTCTAAAGCGGTTGTAAGAATATCCACAATGAGATTTTGCTGTGTAAAATAAATATATCCTGTTGAAATTATTCTAAACGGACTGCTAAAATAATACGTTTCGATTATGCCCATTCTCGCAAGCAATTCCCATAATCCGAAAATCACAACAAAAACTGCGATTCTTCCTATAGAAACTCTAATACATCTCTTTTTTTCAATTACTGAATCATCAATAACAGTAATATCCAAAGATGTATCGGCAACAGGCGCAATAAACGTTTTAACATATTTTCCCATTTTATTCACCTTCTTTATTTCTGAATGTCGGAGAAGAAACCGCAAGCTGGTCAAGCAAATGCTGTTTTAACTCCTGATAGTTTTCTGTTTTCATATCCGACGTCTGTCTTGGCCTTTCCATATTTACATTAATAATTTCTTTAATATAGCCCGGTCCTGTTGAGAAAACATATATATCGTCAGCCAAGTAGATTGCTTCATCAATATCATGTGTTACAAACAAAACAGTTTTTCTGAAATCTCTCCATATCTGCAAAAGCCATGTCTGCATTTTAAGTCTGGTCTGGGCATCCAAAGCACCAAATGGTTCATCAAGAAGAATAATGTCACGATCATACAAAAGAGTTCTTAACAATGCCGCACGCTGCCTCATTCCTCCTGAAAGCTCATACGGATAACTGTTTTCAAAGCCCTTCAAGCCGTACCTTTCAAGATAAGGAAAAGCCTTTTCTCTGGCTGCCTTTTTGTTTTCGCCTCTTACTTCCATTCCTAAAATTATATTATCAAGTATCGTTCTCCAAGGCAAAAGCATATCCTTTTGAAGCATATATCCAACATAACCTGTCTTGCCAATAATGCTTTCTCCGCCTACAAGAATATCACCGGTAGAAGGCGGAAGCAATCCGGCTATGATATTAAATAATGTAGACTTTCCGCATCCGCTTGGACCTATTATACACGCAAATTTTCCTTGCTCAATAGTTACCGATGTTTCACGAAGTGCGGTAAAATTCACACCGTTTTTACAATAAGTTTTACTTACACGTTTAATTTCAATTGTACCGCTTTCAACCATTTTCAATCGCTCCTTTTGTTGTAGTAAGCTATTTAAAAAATAAAAATCGCCGGATCAACATACATTACTTTATAATGCTAATGCACATAAAGATGTATGAGTGATTCGGCGATTGAACAGTTTATGTGAATATACACATACTCTGACTAATCCTTCAAATACTCCTCAACATTTTTATCTAAAAACAGCACCGTCACTGAACTGCCTGTACCTTCTTCAGCAAAGTCTCTGTCCTTAGCAACAAGAATAATATTAAGATTTAACTTCTCCTCAAACGATTTTTTAATTTTCCTTTTTAACAACGCTTCAATCTGAGCGTCAAAAGGAATTGTAACAGCCTCTGAAAAATTATCAGTCAAAAGTTTTGCAACCGGAGAACGAGTCTTTTCGCAAACAAGTATGATCATATTTTTATAGAGATCAACATGATATCCGGTAACTCCAACATGAAAAACATCAAGCATTACATCATTGTAAACCTTCAGGACGTTCTGCTTAAATTCCCCCGGTCTCACAACAATCATTCCTTTCCAGATCTTAAATATAACTGCCAATCCGGCTAAAGAAGATGTTGGAAAGCATTCAGAGAAATAAATCAAGAATTAAGTAAAGCTTCATCTATCTCATCTAAACAGCTTTCAATATTTTTTTCAAAGACTATTATCGTAAATACCGTTTCGGTATTCTTGTCATAATCCTCAAAAACAGAAATAATATTCATTGACGGAAAAACTTTTTTAACAGCCGGTCTGATAGCAGATTTAATGCAATGATTAATCAATGCATCCCACTTTATGACCTCATACTCAGGATAATTTTTATCCATAGCAACCAAGGAGGGCAATCTTGCAAACTCGCTATTAATTACAACATAATCACCAAAAATATTTGCACAGCATTTTTTTAAACCAATACTAAACAGATCTTTATAAACGCCGTTCATAATCTTTGTGATACTTTGTTTAAACTGACCAGATGTTATACTCATTTTGCAACATCCCTGAATTAATATTTCATTATCTGTATTATAAGCCCTTTTAACCGATATGTCAATAGAAAAACGTTTATTTTTTTAAAATCGACATTTCAGCCATTTATTTTATATAATCACAACCGTTTATGTTTATTTCGCATAATCCATAAATTATTTTTTTGCAAGTTTTGATACTAAATATTTCATTTTATGTATTTTTAAATAATATCGCTACATTTATTTTTTACCCTGATTTTGCATGTTTTGGATAGAGGATTTTACATCGGAACGATATAATAAATCATGCAGTTAAATAAAAACTCAAAACACCGTACAATATCTGCTATACGGAAATGAAAGGAAAGATTTATGATGAATTTCAAGAAAACGGCAGCGATGATCGCTGCAATAGCAGTTGCTGCAACAGCAACAGTAGGTACTGTTTACGCAGTCGGAAACAAAGGAGCAGCTTCATCAGGTACAACAGCTTCCTCATCACAGTATAACGGCAAAACACCAAAGTATATCTTTATGTTTATCGGAGACGGTATGAGCTATCCTCAGATCCAGGCAACTGCCGACTATTATTCCGCACTTAACGACACCAACAATAACGATATTCTTGACAGTACCAAGGTTCTGAACTTTATGAACTTCCCTGTTGCAGGCTCAGCTACCACATACGATTCCACATCGTTCTGCCCCGATTCCGCTTCAACAGCTACATCTCTCTCCACAGGACACAAGACCTACAGCGGCACTATCAATATGGACGAGACCTTCACAACCGAGTATGAAACTATCTCCGAAAAGCTCAAGGAGCAGTACGGCTACAAGGTAGGCGTTGTTACAACGGTAAACCTTAACCATGCAACACCTGCGGCATATTATGCTCATCAGGCAAGCAGAAAGAATTACTATGAGATCGGACTTGAAATGGTAGAAAGTGATTTCGACTACTTTGCAGGCGGCGCACTTCTCAAACCCACAGGTGCAGACGGCGATAAAAAGGACAT
>JBJFHD010000059.1:0-16567 GCA_051893335.1 Erysipelotrichaceae bacterium
AGTACCTACATTTTTAATCGGTAATTTCCTACATTTCTATTCTGACATTTACATAGTAAAGGAAAGAAACTTGATGAAATCGACCTTATAAAAACTTATATTTTTTCAAATTTAAACCCACAAAAATACGATACATATCTTAAAATATGGGGAAATTTAATAATTGAAACAAAAGACAATCTATATGATTACCTTTACAATTTTATCAAAGCCTATATTTGCTTTTATAGGCAAAATATCTCTATCATAAATTTTAAATCAATATGTAAAAAAGAACTGCTTAATTATTATCATGAATATGATTTGTCAAAAGCACTTCAATTATTTTTAGATGATTTAAGTGAAAAAGTCAGCTTTTATAGTCTTCTTTCAAATACTGAAGAAGCTTATAAATTAGTTAGAAATACTAAGTTTAGATATTATTACAAAATATTTACGGAAATAGGATATAAGCATCCGAAGCCTTTGTTTCTTCGTACTTTAATAGAATTTAAAAATGGTCATGTATCTAAGAATGATGCAGTAGAAATCTTTACTGAAACTATAAAATTTATGTTGAAGTTCTTGACTATTAGCAGTAGAGATAGCAAGGATGTCATTACCATGTTTTCAGGAATGATGAATGAAATTTACGATAACGGCGTTGTAACAAAAGAAATCGTTAATAACTCTATTGTTAGTGAATTATTAAAGCAAGGAATCACTTCTGAAAAGCTTAAATCTGACTTACAAAGTTTAGATGCATATGAGCAAAATAAAAAATTAACAGTTGCATTACTGTCTTTATACGATTCTTCTATTGAAGATGAAAAAGGTAAATTAAGAATTTCTTATGATCAGGCATATCTAATACTAAAGGATTTTTCAACTGCATTTAGTTTGGATCATTTGTTAGTGCAAAATCCTGATAAAAATTCGACTAATTTCAAGTACTATAAAGACGAAAACAATAATAAACTTGTCTTAAAAGCAGGAAATGACTTTCCAAAAGACACTGTTGTAAGTGGAATGGATTATGATATGTTCACTAAGATTGTTCTAAATAAAATAGGAAATCTAAGAATATATTACAAGGATAAAAACTCTGGTAGAAAAAATACTGCTATTGATTTGGTAGAATATTCTAACTTCAATGAATATACAAATATAACTTCAAGAGGAAAAAGTATTGTGGATTTATTATTCGATGAAATACTAACTTTACCTAAAGTAGATATGTCAAAGATATCTTCTAATTCATTGAAAAAAGCAGAAGAAGCATTGCCTAAAATGGATGAGTTAATTCAAGCAGGAGTAGTTAATATAGGTACAGAATTGTACATTACAGTTAAACCAAATACATCTAAAGCAACCTTAATTGATTCTAAGTATGTAGATTTTAATGGGGAAAAAATTTCCTTAAACGACTGGGGATGTAAAGTCACTGGATGGAAATCAATAAGGATATATGCTTATGCTGCAGTTGTTGGAGAAATAGAAACTTTGCAGCAAAAGAGATTAGATTATGTGAATGAACATAACGAGGCAAGTAAAGAAAATTGATTAAAAAAGCGACTTAGCTCAATTACGAGTTAGGTCGTTTTTTTTAGTTTTGTTTCATCATCATTGCGTAATGTTGTGATTGTCCCATTGCATCAAATATTAACTTCAATGTTTCCCTACAAGTTTCAACATCTATGCCATCTTCAAAATATGCTTCATTTCCTACCATATTTTGAGAGTGTCCAAGGTACTCAAGGAATGATCTGACAAGGTTAAAGATTTCTTGCGTATCATTTCCATCCTTATCTTTTAAGAATCTAGTAGCATGTTCTTTAAGGACTTTTCTTCAAGCGTTTTATTTTTGTAACCACATAAGTTAAGGAAGTAGTATCCTAAAATTCTGTGAATGATATTGCAAGCAGATATTGAAGTTTGAACTTCATCTAGTTCGTGCCAAATCTAAATTCAGAAGATTTAAGTACAAAAGTTGATTATGATAAGTTAATGTCTGCGATAAGCGACATTGATATAGAGGTAGATTTGAACTTTAAACCAACAAGATATCTTTTTAATTATGCATATCACAATACATTGTTAGGAAATTAGAATGGTATATTGATCCATATTACCGGAGCATTTGAAATTACAGATATTAATAAGATTGTCTCGATATTTAAAGAAGATTAAGTCGATGATTTGTCAATATTTTTCAAGTGCAAATAAAAATAGGGGCGAAAGTATTTAATTTGTAAAAAAATAATAAAAATGCAAATTAAAGTGAGAAAACGCTTGATTAACTGGCATTTTTTAATATAATTAAGGTAGGTGATACTATGAAATCTGGATATTATAAGACAAACTTGAGCGGTGAGATGACTTATAAATCATTTTATCCCACTCCATTACAAAAAATAGAATTGAATAATTTGGATTATAGAACTATAGATCTATTAGCTAAAGCTAATTTTGAGTTGGGAAAATTAAATGGATTGGCTTCAAACATAATAGATATAGATATGTTTTTGGCCTCGTATGTGAGAAAAGAAGCGCTATATAGTAGTCAGATCGAAGGTACTCAAGCAACGTTAGAAGATATTTTAGATTCCAGTAATGAAAATAGTACAAATGCTGACATTGAAGATGTAAGTAATTATGTAAAAGCAACAAATAAATCTGTTGAATTAATTAATGAACTTCCTATATGCAATAGATATATCAAAAAAATACATGAAGTATTGCTTCAGGGGGTAAGAGGGAATGAAAAGAGTCCAGGGGAATTTAGACGTTCTCAAAACTGGATTGGTGCTTTTGGTTCTACGTTAAAAAACGCTAGATATATACCTCCGACCGTTACAGATATGAATGAGTGTATGTCGGATTTGGAAAAATATATCAACGAGGATACTCCAATAGATGATTTGATCAAAATAGCATTAATCCATTATCAATTCGAAACAATTCATCCTTTCTTAGATGGCAATGGAAGAGTAGGAAGAGTTTTAATTATATCTTATTTGATGAGTAAAGGAAAGTTAAGTTACCCATGCTTGAATTTATCTTATTATTTAAAAAGAAATCAGTTAGAGTACTATGATAGAATGTCTAATGTCAGATTAAGGGATGATTATATTGGATGGATAGATTTCTTTTTACAAGGTGTAATTGAAATTTGTAGGGAATCTATTGAATGTATAAATAAATTAGTAGAGTTAAGAAATGAAAATATGAAATTATTAAATGATAAAAATAATTGGTTATTAACATTTTTGGAGAGAAATCCAATTATTGATGCAAAACATACCAGTGACAAAACAGGAATAGATTATTACAAAGTAAATAGAACTATTAATAAGTATGTTGAATTAGGAATTTTGAAAATATCTGATGATTCCAAAAAAAGAAGAACATATGTTTATGAAAAATATGTTGAAATATTAAAACAATAATTAATCATTTCATAAGATGAAACTACTTACTAAATCTTAATTGATCCAATAGTACAACAATGCTGGAGTATAGTATTTGTATTTTATATCAAAATGGTTCATTTTTTGCCATTATGGAACATTAGGCTTGATTGGAAAAATATCAAGCCTTTAATTTATTGACTTGTTGTGAACATTTTTTGTGTTTAGGCAAATAAAAAAGGGCTTTCGCCCTTCTTGTGTTTGGATATTACAGTTGTTTACTGATTAATCATTTGATAAGTATTCGCTGTAATTATTACTGATATATGTATATGTTAAGATGTCATATAACTGGAAATTATGATCTCTGAAGTAAGAATTTTCAACCATTGAAGTGAAATCGGAATTATCCTTCAATGAAGTTAAGAAATCTTCCTTTAATTGTTCTTTGTTGGTTACTGTAACCTGAACAACATAATAACCGGTTTTGTTATTGTTTAAGATTATTTCTGATAATGAAGGAGAGCTTACACTTTGAGCATAAGACAAAACATTGTAGTCAATTGAACTTTCGGTAGTGTATAGCTGTTCAGTACCGTATGAAGTTTTATCAGAGTGTTCAGCACTGACTTCATCAAATGAGGCACCGCCTTTTAATAAATCAACTACTAACTGAGCTTCTTCCTTAGCCAGTTCGCCTTCCGGATCATCTGTTGAATTGATTTCAATATAGATCATCTTTGCTTTGAAAGGCTGATATTCAGCATAGAGTTCATCAAGATGATTTTCGATATATTTATCAATCAATTTGTCACTCTTTACTGAATAGATGACCTGCTGTAAAAGTTCTTCTTCAGTTTCAAAACCGTATGATTTCATCAGTGAAGATAAGTCGTCATTGAATTCAATTTTGATTTCATTTAACTGTTTATTGGCTTCAGCTAAAATTTCATCGGTTGTTTCGATTTCTCTGTCCAAAATAACCTTTGCGGCTTCATTGATTGCGGTTGCGCCTTTATCAGCTTCTAACATCTGATAATACAAATCAGAAGTTGTAATTTTGGTTTTACCGAACTGAATTAAGACCTCATTATGAGAAACATTAGCTGTTTTGTTTCCGCAAGCTGTTAATGTAAAAGCAATTGCTAAAATAGAAATAATTAATGTTATCTTTTTCATATATTAGTCCTCACTTTCAACATTTAACTGTTCCATGATGTAATTTTTGAGATCATCATTGGCGAATTTAACATTTGCATCCTGGGCATATTGCCAAACGATTTCATTGCTCAAATTATCTCTTGAATATAAGATGGTTGAGATGAAATTAGCATCGGTTTTGTAATCTTCATATTGTGTTGAGTCACACTTGATTAGGAAGTAGCCATAGTTTTCATCGAAAATCCATTCAGATACTTCATGTTCATCCAATTGAAGTGCAGCTTCTAAAAATGCGTCAACCAGTGATGAGTTAACATCAATATAACCTAAAACGCCTCCTTCAGCAGCAGTTGATTCATCTTCGGAATACAATTTAGCGAATTCAGCAAATGTTTCAGCGGTAAATTCGTTTTGCCAAGCTTGTTGAGCAGTTTGTAAACGAGACAAATCGTCGTCGGTTGGATTTTCCGGATCTTCCATCTTAATTAAGCAGTAAGATACGACTCTTGGTTTATTTTCACTGACAAATTCATCAGTTACAAATTCATCAGCGTGTTCCTCAATATAAGTTGAGAATAATTTTTCAGACTTGATTGAATATTCAACATATTCACTGAATGTGTTGTAACCATAATATTGTTGAGTTAATAGGTTTAAATAATCAATGCCATATCCGTAATAAGTTTGATAGTAACTGACAGTCTGAGAAATTGAACTGTTAATCTCGCTTTCCATTTCAGAAGTTACTTCAACATTACTGTCGATTACTCCTTTATAAAAGGCTAAAAATAATTGATTCTTACCGTAAGTTTTATACATCTTGTCGTATAAATCATCTGCTGTTAATGCCACATCATCAACAGTAGCAACAACATCTTTTCCATTTACTGTCTTAGCTGGTAAGTTATCTTTATTCTGATCATAAGCGTAGTAGATAGAAATTGAAATAAAGAACAATGCTATTACTGCGACAAACCAGTTTTCTTTTAAAAATTTCTTCATGAAAACCTCCATTAATTAATAACGCTATCTATTATATGCTATTTAAAAGCGTAATTCAAATATAAGGTCATAAACATTGACAAATCGAAATTGTTTGTGCAAAAATATAAGAAATGCAATGATCAGGACAACAGTTTGTTATCGATTCAACACAGAGAGGGTATAGTTGCTGAGAATTACCTTTGATAGAAATAAACTTACTACCTGTAAGCTGAACTCGAAAGAGAAATCCGGGTTGTTTACGTTATAAACTGTCAAGAAGTAAATAAGGTGGTACCACGTCAAGCCAACGTCCTTTGTAAGGGCGTTTTTTATTTTTTGCAAGAAGGAGGAAGATTTATGGTTAATATTAAAGAAAATGAACAGTTAAGTATTTTAAATCATTCGGCTGCTCATTTATTGGCTCAGGCCGTTAAGCATTTATATCCGAATGCTAAATTCTGGGTAGGGCCGGTTATTAATGAGGGCTTCTATTATGATATGGACATCGATGGGGCAACGATCACTGAAGATGATTTGGGCAAAATTGAAAAAGAAATGAAGAAGATTTCTAAGGATGGTAAAAGAATCGTCAGACAGGAAATCACAAAACAGCAGGCTTTGGAAATGTTCAAAGATGATCCGTATAAATTAGACCTGATTAATAATATGGATGAAAATGAAACAGTTATCTCTTGTTACAGTCAAGGTGATTTTACCGATTTATGCCGTGGCCCGCATGTTGAGTCTGTAAAACAGATTAAATATTTTAAACTGTTAAAGGTTTCAGGGGCCTACTTTAAGGGCGACAGCAAGAATAAGATGCTGCAGAGAATTTACGGTATCTGTTTTGAAACTCAGGAAGATTTGGATAACTATCTGAATATGATTGAGGAAGCCAAGAAACGTGACCATCGTAAATTGGGTAAGGAAATGGAATTGTTTATGTTATCTGATTATGGTCCGGGCTTACCTTTCTGGTTACCTAACGGTTATACTTTAAGAAGAACATTGGAAGATTTCTGGCTGGATATTCACCGCAAGAACAATTATTTGCCAATCAATACTCCGATTATGTTAAATCGTCAATTATGGGAAACTAGCGGACACTGGGACCATTATAAGGACGATATGTTTACAATTGATGTTGAGGAAGGTACTTATGCGATAAAGCCGATGAACTGCCCGGGAGCTATTTTAGTCTACAATAACTCTTTACATTCATATAAGGAACTGCCGTTAAGATATGCCGAACTCGGTAACGTTCACCGCTATGAAGCTTCTGGAGCCTTAAATGGCTTATTCAGAGTCAGAGGCTTTACTCAGGATGATGCTCATATTATGTTAACGGAAAGTCAGATCGGTGAAGAAATCGGACGCATTTTGAAATTATATGATGAGATCTATTCGATTTTCGGTTTGGATTATTCAATTGAACTTTCAACCAGACCGGATAATTATATCGGAGAAATTGAAGTCTGGAATCAGGCTGAAAAGGATTTGGAAAATGCTTGTTTAGCCAGTGGCCACAGTTTCAAGATTAATCCGGGCGATGGAGCTTTCTATGGCCCGAAATTAGATTTCAAATTAACCGATTCGTTATCAAGAGTATGGCAATGCGGCACGGTTCAGCTGGATATGCAGTTGCCGGGAAGATTTAATTGCGTATATATTGCCGAAGATGGTTCTAAGAAAACACCGGTTATGATTCACAGAGCTTGTTTTGGTTCCCTGGAAAGATTTATTGGTATTATTCTGGAAAACTATGGCGGTAATTTCCCATTATGGCTTGCTCCGGTTCAGTTTGTTACTATTCCGGTTAATCCGAATGTTCATGATGAATATGCCCAAAACTTAACTGATAGACTGACTGAGGTCGGTTTCAGAATTCAAAATGACAACCGTAATGAAAAACTCGGCTATCGTTTAAGAGAAGCTCAGGTTAAGAAGGTGCCGATTCAGATTATTGTCGGCGATAATGAAGCAGCCGGTCAGCTGGTTACATTCAGAAGACATGGCAGCAAAGACAGTGAAACTGTCAGTGTTGAAAAATTTATCGAAATGATGCAAAATGAAATAGCATCGAAAAAATAAAAAGGGGGAAAAAGAATATGGCTAACGCCTGGAAAAAGTACAGTGATACAAAAGAAGTCTTTGACTTTGTTGAAGGCTACAGAAACTTTATTTCCGATTGTAAAACTGAAAGAGAATGTGTTAAAAAGTCAATCGAAATAGCACAGGCTCACGGTTTCAAAGATATCAATTATTATATTGACGGAAAAATCAAGTTAAAACCAAATGATAAGGTTTACTATAACAATATGGGTAAATCGTTGGCTTTGTTCATTATCGGTTCTGATACCATCGAAAAGGGTATGACGATTCTGGGCGCTCATGTTGACTCACCAAGACTTGATTTAAAACAACATCCTTTATATGAAGATAAGAATATCGCTTTATTTGATACTCATTATTACGGCGGTATCAAGCCTTATCAATGGGTAACTTTACCAATGGCTTTGCATGGTGTAGTTTGTAAAAAAGATATGACTAAGGTTGAAGTAGTTATCGGGGAAGATGAAAATGATCCGGTAGTTGGCATTTCTGATTTGCTGATTCACTTAGCAAAAGATCAGATGGGTAAAAAAGGCTCTAATGTTGTTGAAGGAGAGGACTTAAATGTAACAGTTGGTTCATTACCTTTATCTTCAGAAGAAAAAGATGCGGTAAAAGCCAATGTTTTAAAATTATTAAAGGATAAATACGGAATTGAAGAAGATGACTTTATTTCCAGTGAAATCGAAGTTGTTCCAGCCGGAAAAGCAAGAGATTACGGATTAGACAGAAGTATGATCATGGGCTATGGTCAGGATGACAGAGTTTGTGCCTATACTTCATTAATGGCTATGTTTGAAGTTGAAAATCCAACCAAGACATTGGCTTGTTTACTGGTTGATAAGGAAGAAATCGGTTCAGTTGGTGCAACCGGAATGCATTCTAAATTCTTTGAAAATATCGTTGCTGAGCTGATTTGGCTCAAGGAAGGATATAACGATATCAAATTAAGAAGAGCATTGACTAATTCGAAGATGTTAAGTTCAGATGTAAGTGCTGCTTACGATCCGAATTATCCATCAGTTAACGAAATGAAGAATACTGCTTTCTTTGGCAACGGTCTGGTAGTAAATAAGTATACCGGTTCTCGTGGCAAGAGCGGATCAAACGATGCCAATGCCGAATTTATTGCCGAGATCAGAAATGCTTTCGAAAAACATGAAGTAAGCTGGCAGACCAGCGAACTTGGCCGAGTAGACCAGGGCGGTGGCGGAACAATCGCCTACATCATGGCAAATTACGGCATGAATGTTATTGATTCGGGTGTGGCAGTACAAAATATGCACGCTCCTTGGGAAGTAACCAGCAAAGTTGATATTTACGAAGCAAAACAGGGCTATGTTGCTTTCTTGAAAGAAATGTAATTATTTAATTGATTAGCGTAATACTGTGGTTATTACGCTTCTTTTTTTGTATAATGAAAGAAATAAAGCAAAAAAATACCATTATAAGGAGGTTTATTGTGAAAGCTTGGGAATTGGAAAGAAAAGTAATATTGAGTGAGGTGCCTTGTTACACTGCCAATGATAATGAAACGATTTGGGAAGAAAATGCCTCTGGTCCGGAAATTGCACAGGATAATTTAAGTAAAATGTACTGGCATTCACAGGTGCCGGGTTCAAGAGCGAAAGAATCGATCTGTCTGGCTGCTATACAGGCAACCGAGAACAAGGGCATGATTGTGGAAAATGGGATGGAATTAATCGAAAAAGGCTATAAGGCCTATGAAGATAACGATATAGTTTTGCTCCATAAATTAACATATCAGGTTTTCAGAGCCTGTGATGAAGCAAAAAAGGATGAAAAAAGTCCTTATTGGGATCAAGAATTCTATGATGATTTTACCAAGTACAGTTCGGCTGTTAACTTTGCCGGTAAAAAGCTGATTGAATTTGATGATAAATTGCTTGATCAGCAATATGCCGGCTGGTTAGCTCAGATTATCGGTGGTGCTTACGGTACTTGCATTGAGGGTTATACCGGTAAAAACATTCGAGAAAAATACGGAGTGGTTGATAAATATATTCGTAAACCGAATACATATAATGATGACATCACTTACGAGCTGGCTTTATTGTTGGCTTATGATCAACATGGCAAAAATACCACGGCACTGGATATAGCTGATGAATGGATCAGCCGAATTCCAACCGGTTGGTCGGCTGAAGATTTCGCATTGCGTAATTTAAAAGCCGGAATTTTACCTCCGGAAAGCGGCAGATTCCATAATCCGTTTAATGAATGGATTGGTGCTCAAATGCGTGGGGCAATCTGCGGACAATTATATCCGGCTAATCCTTATATGGCTGCTAAAAGCGCTTTTATGGATGCTTCAATCTCGCATTGCCGTAACGGCATTATCGGTGAAGTATTCAATGCTGTTCTGGTATCAATGGCATTTGTGGAAAAAGACATCAAAAAGCTTTTACAACTGGCTATTGAAGCCACCCCAGTCAACAGCGAGTATGGCAGAGTAGTGCGTTTCGCTTATCAACAGTGTTTAGAAAATGATGACTATATTGCTGCTTGGGATAATTGTGAAGAAAAATATCAGCGTTATAACTGGATTCATTCTTATCCAAATGCGGCAGCTGAAGTTATTGCTCTGTATTACGGACAGGGCAATTTCACCGATACTTTAGCTATTTGCGGCGGCTGCGGTCAGGATGTGGACTGCAATGCAGCTCAGATTGCTACGGTTATCGGGGTTTGCTACGGCTCGGAAAGTATTGATGAGTATTGGAAAGCTCCAATCGGAGATAATCTGGATACTTATGTCAGAGGGCTAAAGCAGATGAGTATCAGAGATCTTGCTAAACTTACTTTTGATACCGCTAAAAAGATTTACGAATATTAGAATTTTTTGTAAAAAAAGATGTTTTTAAAAAGGCAGGACATGGGTTGCTGCCTTTTTGTTACGTGGTAAAGGATGATAAATTTAAGATAAGCCGAAAGATTGATCTATATGCTTCTTCAAATCATAGTCAAAACCAAATTATCGAAGAAAAATGAGCTTTTTTGATTTTACGAAAGTCATTTTTTTGTTTGGATCCGCATAAAAAAGCGGTTAAATAAGAGACTTTTGGTTTAAATTGGCTTATTTACGATTGAAAATGCTTACATATTCAAAAAAATAATATTGTAAGTGCTATCATTTTGAATTATAATATGGATAGAAGTTTTTAACAAGAAGGAGAGAAAATATGAAAAAACTTTTAACTTTATTATTATCTTGCCTTATGTTAGTTTCTTTCTTCGGTTGCGGTGGAACTGATACTGAAGATCCTAACGAGGGTAAAATCAAACTTGTTTACATAATTAATGGAACATTAGGTGACAAGTCATTCTTCGATTCTGGAAAAGAAGGATTAGACAAGATCACTGCTGATTTCGGTGACAAGGTTTATTGCGAATATCGTGAATTAACTTATGATAACTCTACATGGGAAACTAAGACAGCTGATATCGTTGCTGAAGGCTGGGATATCGTTGTTGCAGGAACATGGGATATGAAGGGCTACATTGAAAAATTAGCTGTTGAATATCCTGATACTAAGTTCTGGTTCTTCGATGAACAGTGGGACTTCGATGCTGTTCCAACTGATAACGTATATGCTATGTTATTCAAACAGAACGAAGGTTCATTCGTAGTTGGTGCTATGGCTGCTATGGCTTCTCAAACCGGCAAGGTTGCATTCATGGGTGGTATGGACAATACTGTTCTTGATGACTTCTATGTAGGTTATGCTAATGGTGCTAAATATGTTAACCCAGATATTAAGGTTAACTGCTCTTGGATGAACTCATTCAACGATGTTACTGCAGGTAAAGACGTTGCTACTGGTTTATACGAAGCTGGATACGATGTTGTATTCGCATGTGGCGGACAAGCTGGTTTAGGCGGATTCGATGCTGTTATCGAAAAGAGCGAAGGCAACTGGATCATCGGTGTTGATGGTAACCAGGGTGCTATGTTTGCTGCTAAGGGAACAGACGAAGGAAACGCTAAAGCTGCTAGAACTATTACTTCAATGCAGAAGAACGTTAACGAAGGTTTCTATGATGCTATGAAGAAGCACTTAGAAGGAACTTTACCTTACGGACAGAACGCTCAGTTAGGATTAGACGGTGGATTCGTTTCTGCTTCTGTAACTGATACAACAAATACTGTATTCACAGCTGATCAGATGGCTTTAATCAACTCTATCATCGATGATATTATTGCTGGTAAAATTGATTGCGGAACTGCATTCGGTCAGGAAGAAGGCTGGTTCAAGTCTTTCGTTGAAGCAAATCAATAATTTTTGAAAAATAATCTAACCTATAAAAGGTAATAACAAGCCTCTGATATTGCTTAATGGTATTAGAGGCTTGTTTAAAAATTAAGGAGAATTAGATATGGATAATTATCTTGTCATGGAAAACATTACAAAAGTCTATGATAATGGTGTTATGGCAAACAATGGGGTTAATTTTTCGGCTAAAAAAGGTGAAATTCACGCGATTTGCGGGGAAAACGGGGCTGGAAAAACAACTTTGATGAAAATGTTGTTTGGCATTGAAAGACCAGATGAGGGTCAGATTTATATTAAAGGAAAACCTGTACAACTAACCTCGCCATTAAAAGCAATTGAAGCGGGTATCGGTATGGTGCATCAGCACTTTATGCTTGTTCCGTCATTAACAGTTGCGGAAAATGTTATCTTAGGTATCGAACCAACTAAAGGCTTGAAGTTTGATATGAATAAAGCAGTCGAAATGACAAAGGATGTATGTGAAAAATACGGTTTTGATATCAATCCAAAAGCTTATGTTCAAGATTTGTCAGTAGGTGTGAAACAAAAAGTAGAGATTGTAAAAGCCTTGGTAAAAGGCTGTGAAATTCTCATTTTGGATGAGCCAACTGCTGTTTTGACTCCTCAGGAAACTGCCGAACTGTTTGTTCAATTGAAGCAATTGAAAGAGGGAGGACACACTATCATCTTTATTTCACACAAGCTTAATGAAGTAAAAGAATTGTGCGACCGTGTAACTGTTATTAGAAAGGGACGCACAGTTGGAGTATATAATGTTGCCGATGTTTCAGAAGCAGATATTTCAAGAGCGATGATTGGAATAGATGTTGAACTGAAAATTGAGAAGAAAAAAGCAGAACCACAGGAAAACATTCTGCAGGTAAAAGATTTAGGTATCTACAATGCGATTGGTAAGAAAGTTGTTAAAAACATTTCTTTCTCAGTCAGAGCCGGTGAAATTTTAGGTGTTGCCGGTGTCGAAGGAAACGGTCAAAGACAGTTAATTGATGCTATTACCGGATTACATCCTTATTCAGAAGGTAGTATTAAGTTAATGGATGTTGAAGTATCAACTATGAATATTAAACAGTTGAGAAAAACCGGTTTGGTACACGTTCCTGAAGATCGTATGACTTTGGGTATTGCTGCCGAAATGCCAATCAGTGAAAATATGATTGCTGATAAGGTTGACAATAAGCGTTATTTCAGCAAGCTCTTAACTAATAAAAAAGCAGTTAAGGAAGATACCGATGAATGGATTAAAGAATATAAGGTTCTGTGTAAAAACGGTGAACAGCATGTCAGCGGTCTTTCTGGCGGAAATATCCAGAAGGTTGTTGTTGCCAGAGAATTTACCAGTTATAACCGTTTATTAGTATGTGACCAGCCAACTAGAGGAATTGACGTTGGAGCATCGGATTTTATTCGCCGCAGACTGGTTAGTATGCGTGATGAAGGAAAAGCTGTCTTACTTGTCAGTGCCGATTTAGGCGAAGTAATGGCTTTATCCGATTCATTGATTGTAATGTACGGTGGGGAAATCGTAGCTTATTTCCCTGATATAACTAACTTAACAGAAGACGAATTAGGCTTCTATATGTTAGGTGTTAAGAAAATGAGTCAAGAAGAAATTGGAGGTGCAATCCATGGCTAAAAAAGGAAATATATTTTCTAAATTGACAGCTAAACAAAAACACTCAATCTTGAGAATGGCTCTTTCAATTTTGATCGGTTTAGCACTTGCTACTGTACTTATTTTGACTACAAGTGATAAGCCAATGAAATCATTATCTTATTTCTATACAGCTCCATTACAGAATTTGAACTATTTCAGTTACTGGATGCAAAAAATGATTCCGTTAATCTTTACAGGAACTGCTGTAAGTTTGATGTTCAGTGCCAATCAGTTTAACCTCGGTATGGAAGGCTGTTTCCTGATGGCAGGACAGGTTGCCGCAATAACTAACATTTACTTATTCCCTAATCAGCCGGTTTTGGGTATCATCTTCGGTTGTATTCTAGGTATGTTAGTCGGAGCGTTAATCGCCTTTATCCCTGCTTTGCTTAACAGGATTTGGAAGGCTTCAATTATGGTTACTTCATTGATGATGAACTATATTTGCTTGTACTTCTCAATGTATATGTTATTTACCTATTTCAAGAACCCAAAATCAACGAAAAATACTTATGATTGGTGTAAGTCTCCGATTATGACAATCAAAGTCAAAATCGGCTCTCAATCGTTAAATATTTTCATCTCACTGTTTATCGCCTTGCTGGTAGCCTTTGGCGCTTGGTTGTTCTTGTATCATACCAAGACCGGATTTAAGCTGCGTCAGGTCGGTCAAAATACCAACTTCGCTAAGTATGTCGGTATTTCAGTTCCGACAATAGCAATTTTAGCTCAGATAATCGGTGGTGCCATTGGTGGATTAGGCGGTGCTTGCGAAATTATGAGTAACTACACTAACTACTCTTGGGTTGAATTAACCGGCTTCGGTTGGGATGGTGTAACAATGGCGGTATTCGCCAAAAACAATCCGAAAAATGTACCGCTTGCCGCCCTGTTTATTGCTTATTTAAGAACAGGGGCAATGGTAATGTCATTTAAGACCAATATTCAGTTGGATTTAACATCAGTTGTTGAAGGTGTAATTGTATTATTCTTATTAGCGGAAAGATTCTTATCAGGCACTTATCGTAAGATGATTGTTGCTGAAGCTGAAAAAGAAAAACAAAACAGTTTAGAACAGAAGGAGGCATAATATGAGTCAGATTTTAGAAACTTTTAGTCAAGTATTATCTAATCCCAACTTCTATGCCAATATTCTAGCTGTTACCCCACCTATTCTGTTAGCTTCATTGGGTTGTGCAGTAGCTCAAAAAGCCAGTGTAACTAATATGGGTATGGAAGGAATTATGTTAGTTTCATCATTTGTTGGTGTAATTTGCAGTGCATTCATCAAAGGTCCTAACCCTTGGTTGGAATTGGTTGTCGGTATTGTAGTCGGCGGTTTGTTAGGTTTGGTTGTAGCTTATTTCCATCTTCAATTGAAGGTAGATATCATTCTAGTCGGAATAGCGATGAACTTAATCGGTTCCGGCGGTACAGCCTTCTTTATGTATGTATTTACCGGTGACAGAAGCTCTACCAACTCACTGAATTCAGGAACATTGCCGCAGTTAGAGATTCCATTTATCAAGGATATACCGTGGATTGGTCAGATTTTCGGCTCACAGAATATTTTGGCTTGGATTTCCTTTGCCTTAATCTTTGTTGTATCATTCTTGATTTACAAGACCAAGCTTGGTTTAAGAATCAGAGCGGTTGGTGAAAATGCCAATGCTGCTGAATCAGTAGGTATTTCTTCAAATAAGATCAAAACCATCGCTTTGTGTATTTCAGGTATGTTAGGCGGTTTAGGCGGTGTCTATATGTCGGCTGTATATGTATCATACTTTGCTAAGGGCATTACAGCAGGTCGTGGCTTTATCGGCTTGGCTGCCTGCTCAATGGGTGATGCTAATCCAATTGCTACCTCATTGTCAGCAATCTTATTTGGTTTCTTCTATGCTTTAAGTAACTTCGCTAGAAACACCGGTATTTCTGATAATATCGTTAAGATGTGGCCTTATGTTGCTACTATCATCGGTGTAGTTATTTATTCAATCAATAAGGCAAATAAAGAAAAGAAACGTTTAGCCGGTCAGGCTTCATTAGAAGAAAAGAAGGATTCATAGTACCTTTTAATAATTAGTTGTCGCAAAAATAATTGGATTACGACAAAAGAATTTGGGTGTAAGAGTGCAAAACATTTTACATCCTTTTTCTTTTGGTGCCATTTGACAAGTATTTAAAAAAATAATATATTATTATCTATATATACAAAAAGGAGTGATTTTTTATTTTATGGACGTCCATTTGTGCGACATATTAATTAACTGCGATGTTTTATTAAGTCAAACATCATCAATCGACAATACAGAAAGTATCTGGGGATATCTTATTTTATTAGCTGTATTGATTTTTTTGAATGCTTTCTTTGCGGCCAGTGAAATCGCAATTGTTTCATTGAATGATGCCAAACTGGAAAAAATGGCTAATGAAGGCAATAAGAAAGCTAAAACTTTATATGAAATGACCAATAAACCAACAAAGTTTTTGTCAACAATCCAGATTGGAGTTACCTTATCAGGTTTCCTATCAAGTGCGGTTGCTGCCGATACTTTTGCTGATTATATAGTTAAATTATTTGCGAATGTTAATGTTTCACCTTCGACAGTCAGACTGGTAAGCATTTTCGTTATTACGCTTTTGCTAACCTTTGTGACATTAATATTTGGTGAGTTATTGCCAAAAAGAATCGGAATGAAGGACCCTGAAAAGGTCAGCTTCTTAGTTGTCGGTCCGGTTAGCTTTTGTTATAAGATCTTTAAGCCTTTGGTTTGGCTTGTTTCAACGGTTGTTGACGGTTTGGCTAAATCCTTAGGTATCAAAGAGAGCGATGGCCAGCAGGAATATTCTGAAGAAGAAATTCGGATTATGGTCGACGCCGGTAATGAAAAAGGTTTAATTGAAGACGGCGAAAAGAAGATGATTAATAATGTTTTTGAACTGAATGACTT
>JBJFHD010000060.1:0-3626 GCA_051893335.1 Erysipelotrichaceae bacterium
TCGTATTGATAAAGAACGCAAGACCGCAGAGAAAAAGATGAAACGCAGAAAGTAAAGAAAATTAGGATGCAGGAGCGTAGCCTTTTGCATCCTAATTATTTATATAAAATATCATAAGCTGAAAAACAAAATAACGATTTGTATTTAAATAAATTATTTTGATAATTGAATGATTATTATTAATAAGAAATAATTATTAATTTTTAATGAACTATTAAAGAAGCTATTGACTTTCTCTTAATAAAGTTATATATATATGCTATAGAGTATAAAAAGTGAAACAAACATTAATAAATTTTATAATATATACACAAATATATTTCGATAACAAAAATAAAAAGTTTATGATATATGATTTTATAGTACTGTTTATTTTGTCACTAAACGCTACGGCGCTTAATTAAAAAACTAAAAATGAAAGGAAGAAATCAAAATGAAGAAGAAAAAGATTTTCTTGGCATCCATTGCAGTTATACTTGCTGCAATACTGTGCATCGGCGGAACACTTGCTTATTTCACCGATGTAACTGACACAAAGAGCAATATGTTCGTTGTAAAAGGCGACGATCCTACTGCAATCTTTAACGCTGAACTTACTGAGCCTGCGTGGGATGCCTATGAAGGCAAAGATGCCGATGGCAAAGCTATTATTGAGTCCGGAGTGACAATTCCTAAAGATCCCACAATCACGCTCACAGATGACAGTTATGAATATGGTGCATGGGTTGCCTTTAAGGTTATCGTTAAAGGTATTCCTGCAGGTTATGGTATCTTTTCATCTTCGGGGAAATCAATTCAGAATCTTCTTGTTAATCACAAAAGCTTCAACGCTACTTGGGTTCCTGGCACAAATTCTACTGAAGCGCAGTTTACATATTATCACACTGTTAAGCTTAACAAGGGTGAGAGCGTATCTCTGTTTGAAGCCGTTCAGTTTCCCGATGACATGACTGCTGAAGAGCTAGTAGCATTTGCGAACTTCCAGATTGACGTAACAGGATATGCTGTTTCAGCAGAGGAATTCGAAAATGCTGATGCGGCTCGCACCGCTTTGGATGGAATAATGTTCCCGGATGAGTGATTAATGTTCTAAAGTATCTATAATAATTCCCCTGCTCCTTTTTGGAGCGGGGGATACCCCTAAAACAAAGAAAATAAAAGGTTTATATTAATATTTTGTAAAATTTTAAATGCAAAGCTTTTTGCGATTTATTTTTGTTCTATATTTTTTGACACGTTTGCGTGTGTATTTAGAAACAATATTGTTGCATCATGTTTTTTGAATTCAAGAAATGGATTTGTTAATAAATTCATTTTGTATATAAATCAAAGGAGCGGAGCAAATGAAGAAAAAATTTTCAATTTTTGCATTGCTGGTTGCGGTTATCGCAGTTATATCACTCGGAACTTATGCTTGGTTTAGTGCTTCGGGGACAGCAAATAACCGCACAACTTTCGGCGACATAGAAATTGAGCTGATTTCAGAGTTGAAGGCAACGCCCTTTGAAAGAAGCGGACAGTTTGTTACCAAAGTAGATGAAGTAAATCCGGGAGATGTTTTTGCCAATAAAGTCACCGTAAAAAATGTGAGCCGCAATCATACAGCTTGGGTCAGACTGCGTCTTGGTCCGGTTTGGAATAATGTTGAGAATGTCCCACATTCAGAAAATGCTTATGAAAGTCTAGACTCTTTCAAAAAAGCTGTTTATCCGGCTGAATATAATTTTAATGTGGGTGAGGGCGCAACTCAGTGGTCTTTCAGTGATGGCTGGTGGTATTATAATTCGCCGCTCGCGGCTGGAGAAGTAGCAGAGCCTCTTTTTTCACAGGTGAGCTTTTCCGCCCAAGGATTAAATGACAGTTATTATAATAGCAACTTTGAGATAACTTTTACCGCCCAAGCAGTACAGTTTGAGAACAATGCCGACAATCATGGTGATACTTGGCAGGATGCAGTTGGCTGGCCTCAGTCAGAATAGCATCAATTAGAAAAGCACAAAGCTCATTCTTTAGAAGGGAAATTATTATGAGGGCCACTGCTAAAAATATTTGGAATATATTTACTTCTGTAATTGTTATTGTTTTTGTCCTGATTGCCGTGTTCCTGATAGGTGTACGTGTTATAGGTGGACTTCGGCCGTTTACAGTACTCAGCGGTAGTATGGAGCCTGAACTCCATGTAGGAGATTTAATTTATGTAAAAGAGTGTGCCCCGTCTGACGTTAAACCGGGGGATACCATAACTTTTGTATTAAATGAGGATTTGGATGTTGCAACCCATAAAGTAAGCTCTATTGACACCGAAAAACAGTGCTTTTATACTTATGGTATTGCAAACAAGGATGAGAATGGTAACTATGTAATGGATGGCGGAACTAATTTTAAGAACCTTATAGGAAAGCCTGTATTCTCAATTCCTTATTTGGGGTATATTTCCGATGTGGTTATGTCACCTCCGGGAAGTTATATTGCGATTATAATCTTGGTTACACTGCTGATACTTGCGTTTATTCCTGATATTGTTAATATATTTCCACAGAAAGACAAAAAATCGTATACTAAAGAAAAATCTAAAGCAGAATAATTGGTTTCAAGAGTTTTTCGCATATTTTAAAACTGCTCATTAAAGATTGAGGAGGATAACGATGTTGAATAGTCCTAAAATAAAAAAAGTTTTTTCTGCTTTGTTGTCTTGCATTATTCTTTTTTCGTTATCAATAACTGCTACTGCGGCATCGGGTGAAGTTGCTTTTGACGGCAACAAATTCAGCTTTAAACCTGAAAACAAAGATCTTTTTGTTAATTTTAAGGATCTTATGCCTGGTGATAAAGCAGAGCAGCATATAAAGCTTGTTAATAACAGTGACAAAAAAACAATTTTTAGTATGCGTATGAAAGTTGCTGATCCGGAAACCATCAGTGCCGAAGAGTTAGAGTTGATTGAAGAGCTTCTTTTTAATAAGGAACTTCTGAAAATTACTATCACTGCAAATGAAAAGGTTATTTATTCTGACGCTGCTGGCGGTTCGGAAAGAAAAAAATTAACCGATGTTGGTGCCTATACATCAGCGCTTCTTGAACTCGGTTCACTGTCTCCGGGTGGTTATTATACAGAACTCAACGTCATTTTAGAGGTTTCAAAAGATCTTGACAACAGATATCAAAAAGCCATAGCAAATATTGACTGGGAGTTTATAGCAGAACAAATTTATGACGCCAGAGATACTACCAGTAACAATGTAAACACAGATATTACGGAAAGCGGAAACGTTTTGCCGGAAATGCCGTCTACGGGATACTCCGACTTTTACGGAGTTATTCTTATAGCTGTTGCAACCGCTTCAGTTGCGGTTTGTATTGTTGCATCAAGACGAAAAACTGAGAAAAGACGATAAGAAAATTTGAAGTGTACTTTAGTATTTAAGCAGCAATTAATGCGTCATCAGATAGATATTGATTAAGTTTAAAATTAAAAAAACCATAAGAACCATCTGTCTTATAAAGACAGATGGTTCTTGTATGATTCTATTTGAATGATTATTGTATTGCAGTGAATATCTATATTTTTTATTTTAGGTTTCTAATATTCGAATATAATGGTTTGCTTCGCGCAAGACGTGGTCTGC
>JBJFHD010000061.1:0-16397 GCA_051893335.1 Erysipelotrichaceae bacterium
AACAAAAAAGAACAATCCAACCGCGCGGGTTCGGATTGTTCTCTAATGGCGGAGAAGGAGGGATTTGAACCCTCGCGCCAGTTTCCCGACCTATACCCTTAGCAGGGGCACCTCTTCGACCTCTTGAGTACTTCTCCTTGACAGAAATCTCAGTGCTTAATTATAATACCACATCACTTTTTCTTATGCAAGGGTAAAAAACAATTTTTTTCTAAACCTGTCGATTATTTACAAACGCACCCATTCAAAGTAAAATATAGTGTGAAAAAAAGTGAGGTATATTCTATGAATAAAAATATCGGATTAGTACTAGAAGGAGGAGGCTTCAGAGGAAGTTACACAGCCGGTGCTTTAAACTGGTTAGCTGATCAGGGCATCTTTTTGAATTATGCCGTTACTATTTCAGCTTCTACTCCTTTCGCATTTTTATATCTAACAAATAATATTCAACAAATGCATGACATTTCCGTTAATGGTTTATCTGACAAAAATGTTTTCGGCATTAACCCAATTTTTAAGGAAGGTTCAATCGTTGGTTATAACTTCTTAATCGATAAATATATGCGTCCTTATTACAAAGAAGCCTTAAAGGTATTAAGGGAATCGGATAAAACTATGGAAGTCGGCCTTTATAATATGACCCAGCAGCAGCTGCAATATTTCAATAAAGACGAATTTGATGACGATGTTCAAATGTTTAAAGCCAGCTGTACTTTACCGTTAGCCGGCAGAATGACTGAAATCAACGGCAATAAATATCTTGATGGCGGAATCAGAACAATGGTTTCTATCGAAAGAAGCATGGCTACCGGCCATGAGAAGAATCTGGTTATTGTCACAAAAGATAAAAACTATGTCAGAAAACCAAACGGTTTCCTTACTTCAACCTTGTTAAAACTTGTCTATGGCAAATACAAAACCATGTTAGCTTCGGTTGACAATCGTGTCGATGCTTATTACAGCGAAATGAATATGGTTTACCAACTGGAAGAACAACAAAAAGCCTTATTAATCAGACCGTCAAAGGATACCGGCGTTAAGCGTTTCTCCGGAAGTGTTGAACAGCTGGAACAAATGTATCAATTAGGCTACCAGGATATGGAAGACAGAAAAGAAGAAATCTATAAGTTTTTGGAAATGGAGGACTAAAGATGAAACTGGGAATTATCGGAACCGGCTTAATAGTTGACACCTTATTTCAATTCATTGAAGAAATTGAAGCTATCGAAATAACCGCTATCTGCGGTACAGCTCACAGTAAGGACAAAGTTGAACTGCTGGCAAATACGCATCAGATTGCCAACACCTTTACTGACTATCAGCAGTTTTTAGCTTCCGATAGTTTTGATACCGTTTATGTAGCTGTTCCCAACTACCTGCATTATCAGTTTGCCAAACAGGCTTTGTTAGCCGACAAAAATGTTATCTGCGAAAAGCCTTTCACCACCAACTATCAGCAGGCGTTAAATCTTGAAAAGATTGCCAAAGAAAGAAAACTGATAATTGTTGAGGCGATCAGCAGTATTCACAATCCGAATTTCAAAAAAATTGCCGAATTAGTGCCTTCTTTAGGCGAAATTAAAATCGTCAGTTTGAATTACACTCAATATTCCAGCCGTTATGATGCTTTCTTACAGGGAAACATCTTACCAGCCTTTGATGTCAATAAAAGCGGCGGTGCCTTAATGGATTTGAATGTTTATAATATTCATTTTGTAACCGAGCTGTTTGGCAATTGTGATAAAGTCGAGTATTATCCTAACATTCAAAATGATATCGATACCAGCGGCATTCTGATTATGTCATATCCAAACTTCAAAGTAGTATCAATCGCCGCCAAAGACTGTGCCAGCCCGTTTACCAATTCCGTTCAAGGCAATAAAGGAGCAATCTATACTAACTCAGCCTTGTATACCCTGACTGATTTCACTTATCAGTTAAATAAACAGCAGCCGCTGCACTACGACTTGACAAACGGAATGCACCGAATGAAACCGGAATTTATCCATTTTGCTTCAATCATCGATCAGAAGGATTACCGGCAAGCCGATAAGCTTTTACAACATTCCCTAGTAGTTATGGATGTATTAACCAGAGCTCGTCAGTCCGCCAACATTGTCTTCGCCGATGACAAAAGTCCACTATAAAAAAAGGATGTTTTTCATCCTTTTTTATTTTTGCCTCTATAAATCTGATAGTAATCAGCTACAATTTCCGCTACCACTTCATTACAGTTGTAAAAGCAGAGAGTATCTTCTTTTCTCTTGATATGCGTAGCAGTAAATTTAGCTTTTTTGGCCCAATACTTCACATCACCGCAACCGTAAACCGTCAATTGATCAACAAACAGACAATCATTCTGCTCAAACAAAGGAATGAAACGCCGATATTTAAGATCATTATCACGATTTAATTGAGTAACCTGAATTTTCAGTCTGCCATTTTTCAGCTCTTTCAATTCTACCGAAGCAAACTGACCGTCCTGAAAGAAAGCGTCTAAGAAACCGGGATAATAAAGCACTAAGGGCTGTTTTTCTTTTTCCTTTAACGCCACACAGGCCTGATAGATTTTATCAATGTTTTCCTTTACTGTATCATCACCGTAAATATTGTGGTTTTCCATTCGGATTTCAATCGCTTTTTTAGCTACCAGGATATACCAAAGTGCCACATATACATCACAATGCTCCTGCTGCAACTGCTGTGAAGCCATTCTTAAAGCGATGTCAGCTAATTTACAGTCATAAAATCCTTTTTGAAACAGGGCCAAATTTTCGGTATAGATTGTATCATAGATATTTTCGGTAACTGCCTTGTTTTTAACGACAGACTTCCCCTGTAAAAACATATCGGCTATCTTATATTGAGCCTCATAATTTCCGCTGGCATAAGCGATGGAATAGTATTTAAAAGCCAAATCATTTTGCGGAATATTGTTGTTGGTCCGACCATAATAATAAATAAACCCCAGCGAATTGGCATAGGTCGGATTACCGCTGCTTTGATATAAATCTAACAGCAGCTCTTCGGCCTTTTGCCAGTCACATTCAAAAACAGAATTGCCACCGTAATAGCTGTAGGCCAGCGCTTCCCGACCGACAAGACTGCCTTTATCCGCCAAATCCAAACTGAAGCGTTTGAAAATCTCTTTCTTGACTGCATCCAGGTTATCAATATCGTCACGATCGCAAACCTCGGCAACAAAAATCTCCTTGATATTATCCTGATATGCTTTTTGAGTTAAGTCTTGGCAATCAATATTATTTTGTACTTCTTTTATCAACTGATCAATATCGACCAGATTACTGATCAGCTCGTCAGTATTTTCGCAGTTTACAGCCAGTTCAGCAAACACATAATCAAAAACATCCCTTTCGCTTTTTAACAGGTAAGCATCGTAGATATCCTCGCTGGATTGACCGTTTTCGAGATAATTTTCACCGATAACAACATTCACAACAAATACCCAAAAATCAAAAGTCTGCTTGGTAATGTTAAAAATCTTGATATTCATTAATAAACTTCTCAAATCCTGAAGGGTTGGAGTATATGTGGCTGTACTTTTTACGGGGTACAGACTTAAAATCGCCCGATATTTAATCTCATTAAAATCACTCAGTCGAAAGATTTTCCCCAAATCAGTTTCGTCCAATTCGATTTCGCTGATTACTTTCAATCGCTTTCGCTCAATCGGTTCGTCGCTAAAAGAGACATAAGCCGTTTTTTTATTAAGTTTTACGATTAAACCCTCATTATTTGTTACTGTATCGATTACATAGTCAAACTCTTTCATAGCCTTCCTCCCGAATTACTATCAATAGTATATAACATTTGAGTCGAAAAAAAGAAGAGTTGAACCCTTCTATAATAATTCGATTAATTCGTTAACCTGACTTTCTGTTGTGGACCAGTCTGTTACAAATCTGACAATATAATTATCTTCATCATATTTTTCCCAAACAGTAAACTGCACTTTTTGTTTTAGTTTTTCAAGCTGTTCTTTGCCCATCAGCACAAAAGTCTGGTTGGTTGGATTTTCATAAATCAGTTTGTAGCCCTTATTTTTAAATGCTTCCGATAAGATGTCAGCCATCCTGTCGGCATGTCTTGAAATATCAAAATAGAGATCATTTTCAAATAAAGCATCAAATTGAATGCCCAACATTCTGCCCTTTGCCAAAAGACCACCGTGTTTTTTGATGATATTCACCATATAGTCCGGGGTGTTATTCTGACAGAAAACCAGTGCTTCACCAAACAGTCCGCCGACCTTAGTTGCTCCGATATAAAAGCAGTCGCAGCTATCCGCAATATCACTGATACTGTTTTCGCCTCTTACCACACCATAACCCAATCGGGCACCGTCGATATAGAAAGGGAGCTGATATTTGCGGCAAATGGCATAAATGCTTTGTAATTCTTCTTTAGAATACAAGGTGCCGTATTCAGTCGGATAAGAAATATAAACCATCCCCGGAATTACCATATGAATATAGCTTTCATCTTCATAAAAGTCTTTTAAATATTTTGCCAAATCATCAGCCCTTAATTTTCCTTCAAAAGAAGGCAGGCTTATTACCTTATGGCCGCAGTTTTCAATTGCACCGGCTTCATGGACGTTAATATGACCGTTTAATGGACAAATTACCCCCTGATATGGCTTCAGCAGGCTGTCAATCGCAATCAAATTGGTCTGGGTCCCACCGCAAAGGAAAAAGATATCAGCCTCAGGTTTCTTTATCAGCTTTCTGATTTTTTCTTTTGCCCGCTGACATATTTCATCTTCGCCATAACCGACCGTTTTTAAATCATTGCTGCTGAGCATTTCTTCCAAAATTTTCGGATGAACCCCGTTTGAGTAATCGCTAATAAATGAAATCATCTTATATCCTTCCCTTCATCATAAATTCGTATTTCTCAATTATCCTGTGCTCATAATTTAAGGCAAGGAATTTCTTCTTCAAATTATAACCGTCAACCTTCTTATGAACATACAAACTGCTCTTTCCCTCTTGCTGAATTAACTGCCCGTAGCGTTGCTTTTGCATATTGACAGTGACAATTGAAGATTCAACCTGATCAAAATCGCTGCTGTCCAACAAATACATTGCACATAATAAATCATGCAAAACACAGATTGGCTTACCGATAAACTTATAACTGTTAACCAGATAATTCTTTTCAAACATATCGGCAATTAAATTACCCCATTTACCGCCTTCAAAGCGCAGGAAAGTAAATTCGTTCATATCAAAAGCAACCTGCTTTGTCACATCCAAAGGGAACATATGGAATTGTACGCCCTCATTAACTACCTGGTTTAATACAATTTCAGTGGCTTTTAAATCAAAATAATAGTTAAATTCACAATATGGGGTAATATTTCCGACGCTGAAAGTGCCGCCCATTGAATAGATTGCTTTGATGGACTGAAATTGCGAAGGATATTTTTGGGCTAACAAAGCCAGATTGGTTAACGGACCTAAAGCCACTATTTCCACTTCATCAGGATTTTCTTTCAGAATTTGAGCCATAGCATCAACAGAGTTTTCCTTTATAAGCTGGTCTTCACTATAAGGTAATTCAACCCCGCCTAAACCATTTTCACCATGGAAATAACTGGTAGAAACCTGATCGCATACAGATAACGGCTGACTTCCCTTGGCGATTTTGACATCCCGGTTAAAAAACCGGGCTAATCTTAATCCGTTTTTATAGACTACTTCCAAAGGACGATTACCTCCGACAATGCTGATCAATAAAACATCGACATTTTCAGCCATAAACAAGGCATTAATTGCCAAAGCATCATCCACTCCCGGATCACAATCAATAATTACTTTATGCTTCTTTTCCATCTTTCTTCTCCTGCTTTAAATATATCTGCAGGGTTATGATATCACTCGGATTAACCCCGCTGATTCGGCTGGCCTGTCCCAAAGTCAAAGGCTTTACCTCATTTAACTTTTGTCTTGCTTCTAAGGACAAATTAGCGATCTTGCTGTAATCGATATCGCCGGATAACTGCTGCTTCTCAATCCTAATTAAATTAGCCGCTTCCCTTTTGGCTTTAGCGATATACCCCTCATATTTGATTTCAATATCTAACTGTTTTGCTAATTTTTCGTCAATCTTTACATCCAATAAAGCCAAAACAACTTTACTTTCGATATTAGGCCGTTTAATCAGCTCATAAGCGTTAATGCTTCCTTTACTGTCGTTATAGCCTTTTTCGTTAAGATAAGCGGCGAGTTTTGCCTCAATTATCAGTTTACTGTTTTGCAAAATATCTTTATATTTCTGCAAGTCAGAGATTTTCTTTTGGTATTTAGCATATCTTTCATCATCGATCAAACCATAATAGCGACCATATTCGGTCAGTCTTTGATCGGCATTATCGTGTCTTAACAGCAGCCGGTATTCTGCCCGGCTGGTCAACAAACGATATGGTTCTTTCGTACCCTTAGTAACTAAATCATCTATCATTACCCCGATATAAGCCTCGTCCCTTCTTAATATCAAAGGTTTTTTACCCAATATTTTGCTGGCAGCATTAATTCCGGCAATCAAACCTTGACCGGCAGCTTCTTCATAACCGCTGGTACCGTTAATCTGACCGGCAGTAAATAAACCGTCAATCAGCTTAGTTTCCAAACTCGGTTTTAATTGCAGCGGGTCAATGGCGTCGTATTCAATCGCATAAGCATATTTTTCAATGACGCAATTTTGAAATCCCGGCAAAGAACGCAACATTGCCTCTTGGACATCATAAGGCATACTGGTGGAAAAACCCTGAACATAAGTAGTATCTAAACTTAATGATTCCGGCTCCAAAAAAATCTGATGCCTTTCTTTATCGGCAAATCTAACGATTTTATCTTCAATACTCGGGCAGTATCTTGGCCCAACCCCCTCAACAACTCCAGAGTACATACTGGATTTATTGAGGTTTTCTTTGATTATTTTATGAGTTAACGGCTGAGTATAAATCAGATAACAAGGAACTTGCTGCTGCAGTTGTGCTATTCTCTCCGTCTGATAACTGAATGCTTCAGCCTCATCATTGCCCGGTTCCAATTGAGCTTGAGAAAAATCAATGGAAGCAGTCTTTATTCGAGCCGGGGTACCGGTTTTTAAACGGAATGTCCGAAAGCCCAAATCACGCAACGATTGAGAAAGATTTTTGGTCGTTTTCTGATGATCCGGCCCCTCATAAGTGATCTGGTCAGATACCATCACCTTGGAACTCATATATGTTCCCGTTGTCAAAATCAAGGCTTTGCATAAAACCGTTTCCTGGGAATCTAATACAACTCCTTTTACTTGATGATCCTGAGCCAACACTTTTTCAACCACAGCTTCCCTAACGGTGAGATTTTTCTGCTTGCTTAATACCTCCTGCATATACTTTTTATAAGCAATCTTATCAGACTGAACTCTTAAACTTCTGACTCCCGGCCCTTTGGTGGTATTTAACATTTTAAACTGCAGAGCTGTCGCATCGGCACTGATTCCCATTTGACCGCCCAAAGCATCAATCTCTCTTACAACTACACCCTTAGCAGGCCCACCGATTGACGGGTTGCAGGGCATCGAGGCAATCCAGTTTTTGTCTAATGAAAAAAGAACGGTTTGTAATCCTAATCTGGCGCACGCTAAAGCACTTTCGCAACCTGCATGACCACCGCCAACAACAATAACATCAACCATATCTTCTCTCTCCTTCTAAGAAAAAAGTATAGCACATTTTACCCGGGAAAATTGCTATACTTTTTGATTAATCTGCTAATTGTTCTTCTAAGACGAAACAATCATTTTCATTTGTTGTAATAATATCGCACAGGGCCGTAACCTGAGTTAAGGAATCTATTCTAAACGGCAATTCAGCCAGCTGCTGTTTTAAGCCGTCTAACGAGTTATCCCGATTATATAAATACAACATATCGTTATCAATCCGATAAAACTCCTTTAAGATTGAATAATTGCCATCATTGTACTCATATAGAGTAAATGTAAAATCATCATTGAAGATGATGTATGAGCCCTGCGGGTCGTCTGAGTTGACAAACTTGCCGACTACTCTGGATTTAATCTCCGTATTAATCAGGTTTTCTTCCACAATAGTCAGCTCATCACCGTTTAATGAGAATTTCACCTCGATATCATAAGTTTCGGCGATAAAACGATACAAATTTGTCGTTTTCATCATCGCATAAACATAACCGCCCTCGTTTTTGACATTATAAATTGAATCGATATTGTCAAAGATATTCAAGGACAGATAATGCTGCAGGATATTATTCTCATCTGAACTGATAATCGGGTGGTCTTGAGGATCCTTAATCGTTTCTTTGACATTAAACAAAGAAATCGTCGCATTATTATATTTTATCAAGCCGGTGTAGCTGCTGTTGAAAGTCCCGTCTAACGAATTGAAGTCGGCTCTGAAAGATAAGTAGCCATCAGCACTGATGGAATATTTTAAATTTTCAAACACGCCGACGCTGCTGCTCGAACAATAAGATTTAAGCTTTTCCACTACTTGTGGATCAATATTTTTGACCTCCACTACATCATATTCCTTTTCAAAAGTAACGATGCTCCAGTTTTCACCGTCAAATCGATTAGTGATGTTATATTTGGTGTCATATTTTAAAATATCGTTTTCAGCCGAAAAAGATACTTCCATTTTATCGTCTTGGACGCTGATTAATGAATACTGACCTTTTAACTGATTATTTACCACAAATAGGTCTTGGGCAAGCAAATACTGATTCAAATCAAGATCATTTAGTGTCGTTGCTTTTTCTTTACTGCAGGCAGAAATAATAACAAGAAGTGTCGCTAATACAACAGGTAATAGTTTTTTCATAATCTCTCCTTACTCTTTCATTCTAACAAAACAATTTCAATCCTGCAACCAAGCTAAAAGGGACTGATCAGTCCCTGCTATCATAGATTTCAAATTGTTCCACAGCTTTTACAAACAAATCATCCCGATACAAACCTCTTTGTTTGAGCGTATCTATCATCGTTTGATAAGCCAACTGATAGGTATTGGCTTGCTGGGAAATATGAGCAAGTAATATCTGCTTAGTATTAGCACCGATACACTTGCTGATAACATCAGCACAAATATCATTTGACAAGTGCCCGTTATCTGATAATATTCTTTTCTTTAAGACTAAGGGTCTGGAAGTATTCATCAGCATATCCACATCATGATTGCTTTCAATGATATAATAATCAGCCCCTTTTATCAGCTGCTGATTGCTTTCCGAAACATAACCGCTATCGGTCAACTGTACCAAAGTTTCCTTACCGTCAAAAATGATATAGCCGACCGTGTTGTAACAATCATGGCTTAGCGGAATCGGTAAAATAGTCAAATCATTGATGGTAAAGATCTCTAACGGTTTAATCAACTGACAGTTAAAGTCTTTGATGATGAAAGGACTGTAAACTTTTAAGCCGGAAAACATCTTCAACTGACTGATATGGTCGCTGTGACTGTGGGTAATCAACAAGCCGTCACAACTTTGATAATCAAAATTAAGCTGATTAAAACTGTCGGTTAAATACTTCTTGGTTGTTCCGCAGTCAATAATTATCCTTGTATTACCGCTTTCGATAATTGAGCAATTCCCTTTTGAACCGCTGGCTAAAATCGCAAAGTGCATACTATCTTCTTCCGGCCTGTTCGCAAGGCAATACAGTACAAGGATCGACCTGAACTCCGTCAATATAAACCCCAACGTCAACGTGCGGGCCTGAACCGACACCGGTATTACCGATTTGGCCGATAACCGTACCACGCAATACCGAATCGCCGACATTGTAATAGCCCGGAACATTCATATGCAAATAACGCATAATGATACCTTTACTACAGTCGACATAATAGTAGTTACCCATTCTTGATTCATAACCCTTTTCAATAATCGTACAGTCGCAGCAGGCCAGTACCGGTCCGTATGGGTTATACAGATCAATGAAGTCACAGCCATTATGACCGGCATAACCGTAATAATCACAATAGATATATGGATTGTTACATGGCAGTGAGAAGAAAATTCCACGGTCATCGAAAGAAGCATTGTTGTAGCGATATTGACCGACTGTCGGTTCTTCGACTACTTTGACAAATTCCTGACGATAACCGGAAATAACTCCGTTAACATAAATATCGGTATACATTGCATCGTTATAGCCTTCCTTCGGGGCAACATCTTCAACAATCTCACCGACTGCCAGTTTTTCATCAAAAGTGTAAACCGAGTTTTCCGGATAAGTTACCTCTTTGACATATCTTTGCTGTTCAACTACCACATTAAGCGGCGAATCAAAATAAGTGACATTCAATTGCTGACCGGCCACAATTGGCTGGTTAATATCATCTAATGATTCGTTAATCGAAACTAACTGTGTCGAAGTCATACTGTGATTTCTTGCCACAGCCGCAATCGTTTCATATTCCTCAACTGTATAATAAGTCAATTCTGTATCTCGGCCATAACACAGATAGTGGAAAATATCATCAGCATTGGAGTAAACATCGTCAACATTAACCCCAACTTCCTGAGCCTTGATGGTTTCCTCTAAATAGACATTGACGTCCTGCTGACCATAGGTCGACAAATCGATAATGTTTTCATGATTGGATAATTTAACATAGGTGTTTTCATCGGTAAAACACAAAACAAATCTCTTTAATGCCTCAGAAAAGTCATCGATTGATTTGACATATAGCGTATCTTTCAATTGCTGATCACTGCCGTAAATGTCAATCTGATAAGCCTTAATAACAAACAATTCATTATCGATTAAATACTGAATTATTTCCTGGTCTTTATTTTCAAAATTCCAGCAGGAATTTTCGGTAATCGTATAAATTTTCTGATCTAAAGAAACAGTATATCCTTCAAAATCGGTCCCGGCTAACTGCTGTTGCTGTTTCTGAAGCTGTTGCTCTAAAATATCCTGATCATACAAAACTCCAATCAGGGTTCCGCTGTCATATACTTTGGTTATTTTGGTCGGCTGTAAAGAAATAGAGCTGATTGCCTGACTGATGTAAGCTTTCTCTTCCTTTATCGCCACCGAATCAATGGTTAAACTTTTCCCAATATTGCTTGGGAATAAATAACTTATACAGATCGAAATGAACGCACTAAAAAATATCAAGATTAATTTTTTGTTTCTATTCATCTTCACCCTCTACTTTCTCTTTATTTAAAAATCGGTTGAACTTGGACTGGAACGCCAAATCGACACTGCCTAAGGCTCCGTTACGATGCTTGGCGATTATCACTCTGATTTCCTGCGTTTCTTTTCTGGTGCCGTCCTCATTCTCATTTGCCGCTTTATCTCTATGCAAGAACATAACAACATCGGCATCCTGCTCGATTGCTCCGGATTCACGCAAATCAGACAAAACCGGCGTCTTTCCTTTTTCACCGCCGCCCTTTTCCGCTGAACGAGATAACTGGGAAAGAGCCATTACCGGAACATTCAGTTCTCTGGCTAATTGTTTTAACGCCCGGGAGATATCCGACACTTCCTGCTGGCGGTTATCGCCACGGGAAGTAGACGGTGCAATCAGCTGCAAATAGTCAATAATGATTAAATCCAGCCCTTCGTTTTCCTTGAGCTTACGACACTTGGCAAAAATGTCATTAACTTTGATAACAGAAGAATCATCCATATAGATACTTGAGTTGGAAAATGCGTTAATAGCCCTGTCGATATTCACCCATTCCTGGTTTGTGATATTCTTACCGGTCCTGATTTTTTCGGAATCAACACTGGCTTTAGCTGACAACATTCTTGAACCTAAATGAATAGCCGGCATCTCAAGAGAGAAAATCGCAACTTTTTTCCCGCTGACAGTTGCCACATTGCTGGCAACATTGAGCGCAAAAGCGGTCTTACCGACCGAAGGACGGGCAGCCACAATAATCAAGTCACCGTTTTGGAAGCCATTGGTAATCTTATCGATATATTTAAAGCCCGATGCTATACCGGTTAAATCCTTCGTGTTCTGCAACTGATTAATTCGGTCGATAACCTGTTTAATCGCCTGTTTGCCGCTGATAAACTCGGTCGTTTTTCTTTCTCTGGAAACCTCGGTAATCTTGCTTTCTGCCTCATTGAGCACATCTAATGGCGAATACTGCTGTTGATAACACTTGTCCTTAATGTTTTCGCAGACTTCAATCAGTTTTCTCAATAAAGCCTTTTCTTTAATTGTCGAAAGATAGTAAGCACTGTTTGTTGAGGAAATTGCGACATCGGTCAAATGGAAGATATACTCGGTTCCTCCGACCATATCCAATGTTTGAGTATCTGACAGTCTGGTTATAACAGATTGAGCATCAATTGGCTTCTGCTGCTGGTTTAACGATAAAATAGCATCATAAATTTTGCGGTGTTTTCCATCGAAAAACTCACTGACAGTTAATCCCTCATCGTAGACCAGCCGTTGAGTCTGGGGATATAAAAGGATCGAACCTAATAACGCTTCTTCTGCTTCAATACTAGCCGGTACATTTGCCATAACAATCTCCTTTCGATCCCCTTTTTGGGTATTAGTTAGTTACTTTTACTTTTACTGTCGCAATGACATCTTTAAACAATTCGATTTTTAAATCATAAGTTCCCAGAGAAGTGATATTCTCTTTGTCGATAAACTTGCGTTTATCTAAAGTTATATTATATTGATTTTGCATCTGTTCGCAAATTTTTACGGTTGAAACCGAACCGAACAGCTTGCCGTCTTTGCCGGACTTGATTTGGAAAGTCAATACAATATTCTCGATTTGCTGCTTCAGAACAAGCGCTTGTTGTCTTTTTTCTTCCAGAAGCTGTTGCTGTTGCTTCTGCTGGTCGGATAAAATCTCCATTGCCTTCTCGCTTGCTAAAACAGCCAGTTTATTTCTTAATAAATAGTTTCTGCCATAGCCATCGCTGACTTCAACGACGGCATCTTTTTTTCCGACGTTTTTAACGTCCTTCAACAGAATTACCTTCATCTTCACTCACTCCTTCTTGCTGATACTGGGCAATCGCATTCAGTAATTGCTCCTTCATACTTACCACAGTGGTATTTGGCTTTTGCAAACCGGCCGCATTGAAGTGACCGCCGCCGCCTAATTTTTCCATAATCAATTGAACATTGACCTTGCCATTGCTTCTGGCCGAAACCGAAACTGTATTATTATCGGTCTGGGCAATCACAAAGGCCGCTTCAACATCCTTAAAGCCGCAAATATAATTAGCCCCTTGAGCCAAAGAAGTTCTCGACATATTACCGCTTGCAGGATTAACGGCACTGACCACGATGTTACCGGATAAGATCATCATGGACTTAGTAATATTACTCTTATTTATGAAATCCTGCAAATCTTCCTTTAACCAGTCATTAGCTAAAGCAGTATCCGCCCTTTGTTTTTTCAGATAAGCACAGGCTTCAAAGGTTCTGAAACTGCAGCGGCTTTTCAGTTTATCGGTATCAACCAGTAAACCGGCATACATAATCGATGATTCCAGCTGAGTCAAATGAATTTCGTTACTCTGATACTGGATTAACTCACACAACAATTCGACCGTTGAAGAAGCCGACGGCTCGTTGTATATCATTAATGCCGCCACATTATCCTCGCTCTTTTTGCGATGATGGTCAATAATCGCAATCTGCTTTGCGGTCGATACTAACTTAACTGCTGAAGTTAAATCTATACTGTGATGGTCAACAACTACCACTAAACTGTCATCATCCAGTAATGCCAATGCTTCTTTTTCACTGACAAAGATATGGTCTTCCATTAACGCAAGAATATTATCGTTAAAAATCGACTGGCACACCGGCTCAATTGAAACATCATTAAAAATCAGATAGCTTGTCTTGTCGCAGCTGCCGGCGATTTTACTTACCGCTATCAAAGCACCCAGACAATCTAAATCGGCATCTTTATGACCGACAACAATGACATTGCTGCTGCCTCTAATCAGTTTTTCCAAACTTGAAGCCATTACTCTGGCTCTGACTTTAGAAACCTTTTCGGTAGCCTCTGAGCTGGTACCATAGAAAACCACTTCTTTTTCATTTTGTTTAACGGCAACCTGATCACCGCCTCTTGAAAGAACCAACTCAAGATATTTATTCAAAGCCTCATCGGCCTGACCGTATTCTAAATAATCATAAACAAAGCTCATACTGCAGGTGATGTCCACCAGCAAGTCTTTGGCGCTTTGCTTTACCTGCTGCAAAATATCAAAACGCGACTTTATCATCGCATCAAAATGCTGCTTGTCCAATACGACAAACAACCTGTCGCTTCTGATTCTTCTGACCAGACCGCCGCAGTCAACAACCCATTGGATTACTTTCTGACGAATGTCGGTATTAATCTGAGCTATACGCTGCTCATCTTCATTCTGAATGGTTTCGGAATAGTTATCCAAATTAATCAGACCCAAAACAACCTGCTGATTGTCGTAGCACTGCTTTAACTGAGTATAAGCCGTAACATCTTTAATCAACAAAGCCTGATCATCATCGCATTTTGTCAGCTGATAAACCTTATCAGCAACATTTACCGTTACTTCCTTATAAACTCCTTTGATAATCAGTTCGCTATCTTCAAAGACTTCAGTGATCTTTTTACCCATAATATCAGCAAATTCTTTTAAAACGAAATCATTTACCCAGGCAATTTCAAAAGCATCATCATAAACGATAACTCCAACCTTGCCATATTCAAATGCTTCCTTTGCTTCATTACCTAAAACTCTGTTAACATCCGTTGTCCTTTTCTTTTTTTCAATTTCATAAAAGATAAAGAAATAGGTCGTTTCGATCACGAATATCAACATATAGATATACAACAGGAAAGTATAATCAAGCTTAAAAACAAATTCAAAAAGCAATACTACGGCTATTTGAACGAGAAAAATCAGCGAATAATATAATTTAAGTTTATCGATCTTGCTGTTGAGCATTTTTCATATACCTTTCTATTGTCCTCTTTCTGATGTCGGTAAAAACATCAAAGACACCAATAATAAAGACTATCGATGCTAAAAACAAACTGATAATACCGACTACTAAACCGATAAGCCCGCTCTTTTTTGGAAATACCAAAGAAACGAAAGTTACGATATAAATATATCCGAAACAGAAACAGATAATTTCAATCACCGTAAACGGAACGAGCAAATACTCATTTACAAAGGCAGGATTGACAAATCTGCCTATCACAAAACTGAGCAAGACAGCCGCAATAATTAATTTCAGCCAAAGCGGACAATAAATCTGACTGATTGGTTTCATCGGCGGCAATTTCATTTTCAATTTCTTTAATGCTAAATAATTTAAGAAATGAACCAGGATTCCTTCTAAAACACTGGTTAAAACCGAAGCAATAATAAAGATTGTTAAAATAAAATTTTGATCAAACAGTTGGGAAAACATTTCCGAACTGACACCGGCCTGAGCGAATGATTGAGTCAGCATTTCCTGATATAGCTGCAATTCCCCGGCAACATCATAACCGAAGAAGCTCGCAAATAAGAATGTCGATACAATCATAACCACCAGTGAAATCAAAATGACTGAGCAAATCAAAAAAGTGGCACTGCGACCGTTGATAAAGCCCTGAGCATAGACGATCCCGGCAATTACTGAGGCGATCATATAAAAAGTCGTAGTGGAAATAATTCCGCTTAAAATACAAGTCAACAAAAGCATCGCAAAACAGGTCATCATAGTATCCCGCAAATCAAATTTACAGCGGTATACCACAATGATAACCGGTACTATCCAAAAGAAATATACTTCCAAACTATTGGCAAAAAGACGATTAATATATACAAGCACGCCGACTAAAGCGGTGAAAAGCGCACCATAGGTTATGCTGCTAACAGAATTTCGACGCATAAAAACCTCCTTAAAGTTATAATTATTATAATCATTTTATACTTTTTTGTAAATTTTACGGTATACTGGTGTCATGAATCCTCTATCTTTATTCAGTCACATCTGTCAATATTTAAAGATTAAGTGTCCGAAAGTATTGCTGAAAGATAATTTAGCAGACGATTTAGCCATCGTCTTTTTAAGCCAAACCGGCAAAGTATTAATCAATCGTAACTTCACACTTAACTATCAAACCATCCTACAATTTAGCGTTTGTGGCTATTTCTGTTATCAGCAGTCAAACGGACAGACATTAAATCTAAATGAGGCTATCGAATTTGCGAAAAAGTATTTCGACAGGTTTTATCAGACCGAGTTGATCATTGAAACCGGTGATAGAGAAACCTTAGCGAAAATATACAAATAAAAATGGGGCTGTAAAAAAATAAAAATTTAGGAAACTATGTAGAGGCTTGCAGCC
>JBJFHD010000062.1:0-16067 GCA_051893335.1 Erysipelotrichaceae bacterium
TAAGAAGGAAGATTGGCTTTTGAATCTGCCACTGTACGCAATAGAAAATATCACGGCCGAATAATTAAGGCCAATATGTCATTAGAGAGCAGGTTAAACATTACGGATTCTGAGTGTATTTTTGCAGGCTGTCATAAAGTGTCTTGTATTGTTTATTTGTTAATCGCATCATGATTGTAAATGCCCCAACTTCGGGAAAAATGTTACAAATAAGCTTTTTCTTTTTATAATGTCTGATTGACCAACCATATTTATTGCCATAAGGAAAAGATATTTTTTGTTCGGTGCTGAAAGTATTTGTTAGCCAGCTGTTTATCATAGCAAAATCTTCTGCATTATCTGTGCAGTGTGCTGTCATTTCTTCTATGGTTGGTACAATCTGTTTATTAAGCATTCTTTCAAACATAATAATCCTTTCAAATACTAATTAGTCTATACTTCGGCAACAACCCTGCACGGCAATCCGGTCATATCAGCATAGTTTATAGGATAGGTGTTGATTAAACAGATTCCTCCTGCTTCGACAACCTTTTGCAGATTACAAAGGTTTTCAATAATAAAAACGTCATGATCTGCACAATACTGGTCTTTTGGTGTATGTTCTTTTCCCCGCCGGACACCTGCAAAATCTATTCCAATAATCGATATTCCTTTGTCAAGCAAAGCATCTATCAATTTGTCCGAGAGCTGTGGGTGCTCAGTAAAATATACTTTTCCACCATAACCTTCTTTTTCAATAAAACCGGTATAAAATGCTACAAACATGTTCTGTTCTACTTTACTGATATTGATATCATCAATATCAATATCTCTGTTATTGACATTAGAAACATCAAAGACTATTGCTTTTCTTTTGGTATATTCTAAAGGGAACTCTTTATTCATAACGTCAAAATGTGTTCCAAGATGACCTGATAGCACTTTCTTTTCATTTCCCTGTGCATCCGTTACCATCTTTGGTGTAATTCTTAGAGTAAGGTCAATTAACATCTCTTGTCCTCCTGTTTCTGCGATTTTATCTTCCGGATAATTATTCTGTCGTGTACTGCTTATAATTCATAAAAAGCGTTATCCAAGCTTTAGCTATATATTAGCTTTTCTTATTTATTTGCATTGTTTCTAGCTTTTATCAGGAAAAATGCAATGAGCTTTGGTAATAAATCTAATTACAATGAATTATTTTTATCCATTACTTTATTGCTCAGAAAACAAATGCATTATGCCAATCATTTTTTTCAATGTCAACAGGATAATAAGCATACCGCTAAAAAGCTGTTATATTTATTTATTAGCTATAGTATCTTGTCAAAAATCTCAATTCACCTTATTGTCATTAAGATTAATGATTTTGTCTTTTGACAATTGTTCATATTTGCCCAAAGAAAATGAGCAGCTTAATTATTAAATTAAGTTGTTTTTTCTCCCTTATAAAACAAAAGCTAGCTCTTTGCCTTTTTTATGGAGTTTCCCTATTTTTCGTAAAACATTGCGGTGTTAGTTATCAATCATTTTTTATAGATTAATTAATTTTTGTGTCTGTGCCTTATACAAGAAAAGAAAAATATGCGATAATATCTGAAATAGAGATAAGATTGCCAAGCTAATTTCTAGAGGGAGGTCTTTTTATGAAAAACAGTAATCGTTGTTTGTACAATTGTGATTTTGAAAGTTTTTTAAGTCAGGACGAAAACGCATTGTTTGGTATTTTGTGCGACAACTATCATGGCGAAGCATTGACTACAACTCGTGAAGCTTGGAAAAGTGAGATTTCAATTATGAAAAATGTTCTTTCTCAATTCTCAAAATATAACGGTCAGATTATTTTTGAGTATGACATTCCTCGACTTGGCAAAAGAATAGATGTTGTATTGCTCTTGAAAGGTATTATCTTTTGTCTTGAATTCAAAAATGGACAGTCGAAAATCATAGAAGCAGATGTTGATCAATTATTGGACTATGCCTTGGATTTGAAAAATTTTCACAAATTTTCCCAATCAGCTATTATCGTTCCCATTCTAATAGCCACAGAATATAATAGTTCAACAACACTAATCCAAAAGTCAATTTATGATGATAGAATTGTTAATCCTTTTATTACCGGTAAAAACGATATTGCAAGATTAATTAAAGAAGTATTGGATATCTACCCTAATGAAGTAGAAATAAATCGGGATTGGGTTATCAGTCCCTATACTCCAACGCCGACAATTATTGAAGCAGCAAGGACTTTATATGAAAGTCATTCTGTTGAGAATATCACAAGACATGAGGCTGATCAGGTCAACACTGATAAGACAATAAGGTATATTCTTGAAGTAATAAATAAAAGTAAAGAAAATAGAGAAAAAAGCATTTGCTTTGTAACTGGTGTTCCCGGGGCAGGAAAAACTCTAGTTGGGCTTGATGTAGCGGTTAAACAGACTTATCAAAACCAGGATGAACCGATAGAAGATGAAGGAGCAGTATATTTATCTGGTAATGGGCCGTTAGTAGCAGTTTTAAACGAAGCACTTGCCCAAGACAACTATGCGAAGTGTAAAGCTAAAGGCGATAATAAAAAACTGTCCGATTCACGAAGGGAAGTGGGAAAGTTTATTCAAATAATTCATAGATATAGAGATAACATGCTTATGAAAATCAAAAATCCTGTTGAAAACGGTGTTTTAGAGATTGATCCTGAAAAGGCAGTAAAATTAAAAAATAGTGGATATGGCGAAGTTGAACATGTAGCTATTTTTGATGAAGCACAGCGTTGTTGGACAAAGGAAAGATTAGCTAATTATTTAAAAAGAGGTGGCACATACGGCAATAAACTAAAAGTTCCAAATTTTCCTTATTCTGAAGCCGAATTTCTGATTTGGTCATTAGATCAAAGAGAGGATTGGGCAGTAATTGTTTGTTTAGTTGGCGGTGGACAGGAAATAAACACTGGAGAAGCGGGGATTTCAGAGTGGATAAAATCTTTGAATGAAAAGTTTGCTCATTGGAAGGTATATATCTCTCCAAAGCTAAGCGAACCTGAATATGCTGAAGGAAAAGTCAATGAATTGCTTAAAAATAATAGCAATGTTACATACGATGAGAGTTTACATTTAGCAGTTTCTTTAAGGTCATTTAGGGCAGAGAAACTGTCTGCTTTCGTTCACTCATTGTTGGCAATTGATGGAAATGCAGCGACTATTTACCAAACAATAAAAGACAAATACCCTATCATCTTAACTAGGGATATGGAAAAGGCCAAACAATGGCTTTTTGACCAAGTAAGGGGTAGCGAAAGAACAGGGGTATTAATAACAAAAGAATCAGCTCGATACAAACCGCTTGGCATTCATGTTTTAGATAGCGATGTTGACAATGCAGTACATTGGTTTTTAGAGGATAAAGTTGATACTAGGTCGTCGAATTATCTTGAAGATGCGGCAACAGAAATTCAAGTTCAGGGACTAGAGCTAGATTATACTTGTTTGTTGTGGGATGGCGATATGCGCTACGATGAAAATGAAAAGAAATGGCGTTTCTATCGATTTAACGGTCAAACAGAATGGGTGGAACAAAAGCCGGTCACTGAAAGGAAACAAGAATTGATTAAATATATGCTGAATGCCTATCGTGTTTTATTGACTCGGGCTAGAAAAGGAATGATTATTTGTGTTCCGGAAGGAAATTCTCGTAAGACATCAACCGGTTATTGGCAAGACAGCACTCGTTTACCTGAGTATTATGAAGGAACATACCAATATTTAAAAAGTATTGGATTGAAGGAAATATAAAAAAAGAAGTAATCATCACTTCTTTTTTTCACTATTATTGAATAATTTAACCATATCAGCATAGTAAAGGGATAAATCGAGAATTTCTTCGTTAAGTCGTAAAGCGTCATCCCAACCCGATTGAACTGAACCCGTAACTCTGGCAAAGCCATATTCATCGGCCTGCAAGTATGCATTTTTAGACTTCATCGCAGCTATTTCAGGTATATCCTCTTCATAAATAACACTTAATACTTTATAAACAGCTTTACAACAGTCCTTGCTGTGAAAAGCAAAATCAGTGAGTTCGGCCTTGTTTGAGGCAGCCATTTGAGCGGCTTTTTTATTGTTGGATCTATCTGAATATGCCAAAAGAAATAAAAATAAGGCTACTATCACAATGATAAACCGGAAGATATATAACATTCCGACATCGCTGCTAGGTAAATGTAACAATGATTGCAGTAATTCGGATAAGAATTCGATGACAAAATTGCTGACGAAAAAGGCAATAACTCCGGCAATAAAGTTAATCATTAAGCCGCAAAAAATAGCAATGATAGCCATTATTATAAGGAAGAAGATTGCTAAAAAATATGTTTCAAAATCGCTGAACGGATAAGAAATCATAACAAAAAAGACAAAAAGCAAAACGACAGCCAAAATGATTTTGGCGATTGTTGAGGCGGTTGAGGTTTGCATTTCGGTAATTTTGTTTTTGATATCTTCAACATGTGCCCAATTTCCTACCGGCTTGTATGTCTTATTCTCAAGGGTATGAGTGAGTTTGTCTATACTTTTAAAGTCGTAATGCCTTTTGAAAATGTCATAAATATGAGAAAGAATTACTAATGACTTACCATACCAGTTGGTTTGTTGATTGTTAACTGTTTCAATCAGCTCTTTTTCCCAAAGATAATTACTTTTAAACCATAATCCTTCACGTTCAGCTTTTAGCGCTTGTGATGCATAATTTTCGGAATTGTTGTCCATAATTTTTCCCCCTATTTGTTAGTAATATTTTAAAGGAAACTAATTTGAGAAACAACAGTCTTTTTTAAAGAAGCTGATTTTCCATCATTTCTTCGATTTGGTTTGAGCCATCGGGAATATCGCTTAAAAAGGTGATGATGGTTTTTCTCTTTGGTAAGATATAGCATCTCTGCTTGTGACTTCCATTCATACTGAAACCATCTTGATATTGCCAGAAATAATATCCGTAACCGCCTTCTATATTATCAATTTGTTTGGTGGTCGCTAAATTGATATATTGTTTAGAAACAATGGTTTGATTCTGGTAAATTCCCTGATTATAAAGCAGCAAGCCAATTTTACTGACATCATTAACTGACAGCATCATTTTTGAAGCACCGTAAAAATAACCGTCAGTGGTAAGGCTGTATTGGGCCTTATTAATTGCAAGCGGCTGTAAAATATTGGCATTGATAAATTGCCATAAATCAGTTTCAAGGGCAGACGTTAATACTACTGCCATCAAATAGGCTGTGATATTGCTGTAGTTGAAACGGTATATATCAAAGTTGTTAAGTGGAATAGCCAGTATATTGGCCAAATAATTATCATCCGCAATATTAAAAGGAAAGTCTACGACAGACATGGTTAATAAACGGTGGACAGTCAATTTTTCATACGCTGTTTTTTGTTTGTCGTTCATTTTGTCCCAATAGTGTTTTGGCAGATAGTTTCCAATACTGTCATCAAGACTTAATTTCTTATTATCATAAGCTATTCCGACAGCAATTGATAAAATACTTTTGGTAATTGAATGAAGAGGATAAATACCTTCTGTGGTATCACCCCAAGAATTAATCAACTGCCCATCATAATACTGTTCGACTCCAAATACTTTAAGCTTTTTTTCTTTTATTTCGTTTATAAAGGCTTCAAAACTCATTTTTGATTTCCTCTCATTATTTACTTCAGCAAACCTTCCTGCAAAAGAAGTTCAACAACTTTAGCTTCTCTTTGCAGGATCGTTATATCGTAGGGACTCTTTTCCACCCTATTGTTGGCAACAATAACGGTTTGAGCATCGACATATTCCAAGATATCTTTTTCAGCTTGTTCGTATGGCTCAAGTTTAGGTAATATACCTTCTTGCTCGATATCGCAAAGAAAGTAGTAATTGTTTTGGATATAACACTGTTTTTCATCTTTAATACTCTTGAGAATTCTAAATACCAAGCCGTATTCTTTAATGCTGTTAGGTTTTATTATCAGTCCTGCTTCTTCTCTTGTTTCTCTAATGCAGGCTTCGACAGCTGTTTCGTTATCTTCGATACCACCACCGGGGAATTTATAGAAATTGTATTTTTGTGAATGAATCATTGCCAATTTGTTATCTTTGATAATAATACTGCGAGCACAGTTGCGAGTTAAACTGTAAGAACAGTTTTGATAGTTGTTCAAATCGATTTTAAATAATAAACGCATTTTTTCCTCCAACCATATTATAATGCTTTCACCGCCAAAAAAGGGATATTAGCCATATTTTCAGTAAAATCAACCGCTAGTTGAGCGAAAAAACACCAAATAAGTTATTAACTCAACTTCCGGTCCCTTTTTTTGCATTAGAAAACATGCTTTAATATTAGGCATAAACAGGAGGAAAAAAGTATGGAAAGTTTTGGGCAAAGATTAGCAAATCTTCGTAAAGAGCATAACTTAACGCAAAATGACATTGCGGACAAACTAAATGTTTCACCGCAGGCAGTGAGTAAATGGGAGAACGATTTAACCTCACCGGATATTCAAACACTGTTAGATTTATCAGAAATCTACAATATCAGTGTTGATGAACTACTGGGTAAAAAAGTAAATCAGACCGTTTATCTGCAACCCCAACATAGAAAAAGCATTGATGAAATGATGTTGAGAATTATCATTAATTCCTCAGATGGTGATAAGGTTAGGATTAATTTTCCTATGGGGATTGTTAAAGTGATAGTAGAAAACGGTAACGATATCGTTGTCAACGGCAGCAAGGCATTAGAGGCAATTAATTTTGAGCAGATTTGGCAAATGGTTCAAAACGGAATGATGGGAGAATTGGTAGCAATCGAAAGCGCTGATGGGGATATTGTTACAATATTTGTCGAATAATATGTTAGTAACAATCAAAAAAGTCGACAGTAAGTTGCCGTTGGTAATCTGTTTACCTAACTTCCTGCTCACCAATAAATATTTTTATAGAAAGTTGGTTTCTGACGGTAAAATTAACTTATCTGACCAAACTCTCAATATTATTGCCGGGGCAATTAACGATTATATAGCTAAGCATGGTCATTTTACTTTAGTGGAATTGAAAAGTTCGGATAATACCATGATCTCTGTCCGTTTATAGAAAGGGATGATTTTTGTGAATAAGTATTCTTCACTGGCAGTTTTTGTCAGGCAAATGAAACAGATTAAGCAGTACAATGTTTCAAAAATGTATTTGGCTTATCTGGTTGGCGGTTTATGCGGAGCGGTTGCTACGGTAGTGGCGACATTTTTCTCAAAATTAATAGTAGACTGTTTTAATAGCTCAATAGATATAACTTATTTAATTAAAGTTATCGTAACTTTGACTGCGGTTGTCGTAATAAGTTTTGCGATTAATTTGTTGTGTAAAGCTACTATTGAGGGTGAAGCTATGGCAATGCGTAATAAACAGTTTCTGGTTTGTGCCAATTTATACAATGATGTTGCTTTTCAAAAGGTGGAAGATCCGACTTTCCAGAATGAAATCAATATCGGATTTGAAGCATTGGAAGGCGACGGCAGAGGTTATCAGCATGTGTATACCATTTTATATGTCATCATTGCTGATTTACTGGCTGTAATTGCCTTTCTAATACTACTCTGTATTTATTGTCCGTTAATCGGTCCGGTAGTAATTATTGCTTCGATTTTATCGATCGTTTCCAGTTCGCTTTACAGTAAATATAATCAGCAACAGAAAATGAACTTACAGGATAAAAGAAGGAGAAGTCATTATTTTACCAAAACGCTCAGTGATTTCGGTTATGGAAAAGATATTAGAGTATTTGATATGACAAAACATTTGTTAGATAAATTTCAAAAGGCATCTGATAATTATGTTGCGGTCGATAATGACATCAATAACCATTATATCCTTTATGGACTGTACAATTTATTGGGTTTGATTATTCAAAACTGCGGCTCATTCTTCATTGTTCTGCTGGCATATTTTAACGGAACAATCAGCCTATCGGTTTCTATATTATATCTAACTGTTATTGCTTCATTAAGTCTGATTATTGATAACTTGGTTAACAATTGGTCTTGGTTATTAGGTGACTTGAGGTCTTCCGCTGTGTATTTTCGTATCCTTGATGAGCAATATATCAAGGATGAAAGAGCAGGAAGAACGAAACTTGAAAGCACAGTACCGGTAGAAATACAAGTCCAGAACCTTACGTTTAAATATCCTAATACCGATAAATATATCTTTAAAGACTTGAATTTGACTATACATCAGGGAGAAAGGATTGCTATTGTCGGAGAAAACGGGGCCGGTAAATCAACCCTGATAAAACTAATCTGCGGTTTATATCAGCCTGAAAGCGGAAGTATCAGGATTAATGGTATTGATCAAAATGAGTTCAATAAAAAACAGTATTATAAGATGTTTGCTCCGGTCTTTCAGGATTTCCAGTTATATCCCTGTTCGATAATTGAGAATGTCTGCGGGAATGATAAGGACGAAAGATCAATAGAATATGGCAAGAAATGCTTACAGATAGTTGGTCTGCAAGAAGCTATTGAGTCTTTACCTTTCGGTTACAGTACCATTGTAAATAAAGCAATTGATGAAAACGGCGTAGATTTTTCCGGAGGACAAAGGCAGAAAATAGCGATCGCCAGAGCACTATATAAAAACAGTAATGTTGTAATTTTGGATGAACCTACCAGCGCATTAGATCCTTTAGCGGAAAGTGAAATCTATCAAAGTTTTGATAAGCTGATTGAAAACAAGACTGCCATTTATATTTCTCACCGCTTGTCATCGACGAAGTTTTGTGATCATATTGCTTACTTTGACAAGGACGGTTTATCTGAATATGGTACCCATCAACAGTTAATGGATTTAAAGGGCAAATACTATCATATGTTTGAAACCCAGGGCAAGTATTACCAAATGGAGGAATCAGTATGAAAACGATGTTAAAATTGTTAAAAATGACCTATAAAAGATATAAGGGACTCTACTTTGTTTTGCTGGCCCAATTAATAGTAAATAGTTTATTCAGCGTTTTTACCGCTTATTCATTATCGCTGTTAATCAGTTGCTTTGAAACAGGCGATTATGAAAACAGTGTTAAAATGGTTATCTTTATTGTAGTTGTTGAAGCGGTACTGTTGATGTTAAGAAGAATTAATACTGCTAAATTCAACAACTGTCAACTTAAAATGGAAGAAACGGTTAATCAGATGGTCAGTGAAAAAATAATGGAATTGCCGTTTAATTATTTGGAAGATGCCAGATATATGCAGCTGAAAGATAATGCGGTTATGGGCATTAATAATATGGGAGCCATTTATGATTTCTTTAACAGTACCATTAACATTCTAACCAGTCTATTAACTATTGCAGCACTGTCCGTGGTGATTGCCCAATTTGACTATAAGTTGGTTATTCTGTTATTTGTCGGGGCTGTTATCTCATTTGTGATAACTAATCTGTCAACTAAAACAATGATCAAATTCTTCCGTGATTTACTGCCAATCAATTTTAAATATGGCTATTATTTAGATACGATTATTTCTATCTCGGCTTGTAAAGAATTCAGGTTGTATTCCTTGTTTGAAGTTATTGAAGAGAAGTTTAAAGGCTTTGCTAAAGAGATTGTGAAATATTTGAAAAGAACTTTTACCATTCAGGCGGGTTTTGAATTTGCGATTTCTCTGGTTCGTTATGTGATATTGGCCTTTATCTATTTAATTACTGCTGTCAAAACCATTTCCGCTCAAATGGCCGTCAGTAATTTCACCCTGACTTCATCGGCGGCAATCAGCTTCTCAAATGCGGTAAGTGAAATGATCAATTCCAGCGGAAGATTTCTCAGAGCAATTGAATATGTTAAACCAATAATCACTTTTATGGAAATTGAACCGGTTAAAACCGATGGCGATTTACAGCTTGATAGGATTGATACTATTGAGTTTGACCGGGTATCATTCCACTATCCTAATACAGAAAAACTGGTGTTGGATGATGTTTCGTTCAAAATCAACGCCAAAGAAAAAATCTCCATTGTCGGATTAAACGGAGCCGGCAAAAGCACGATTGTCAAACTGATATGTATGCTGTATAAGCCAGATCAGGGAATGATAAAGGTCAATGGCGTAGATATTTATCAATATGACTATCTCAGTTACATAAAACATATTTCTTCGATCTTTCAGGATTACAAACTGTTTAATTTCTCGATTAAAGACAATATCGCTTTCGATATCAGTGACGAGCAAGCCGAATCACTGTTGCGAAAGGTTAACATTTTCGATTATGTTTCAAGCCTTAAAAACGGTATTCACAGCAATATTAATAAAGAATACGATATTGACGGTATCTTGATGTCAACCGGTCAGCTTCAAAAGATTGCGATTGCCCGTGGTTTGGCCAAAGACAGTGATTTCATTATCCTTGATGAGCCAACCAGTGCATTAGATCCATTAGCCGAAGCGGAAATCTATGAGAATTTCAATCAGTTAACGGCCGGGAAAAGTGCCATCTTTATTTCTCATAGAATGTCTTCCAGCATTTTCTGTGATAAAATACTGGTCTTAGACCAGGGTAAGGTTGTTGATTTTGCTCCTCATCAGGTACTGATGGAGAAAAAAGACAGTCTTTATTATAAGATGTTTACTACTCAAGCCGAAAACTATCAATTATCATAAATAAACCCTTTAAAGTGTTAAGCTTTAAAGGGTTCTTCTTTGGATTAGCAAAGATGAAAAACCGCTGAGCTAAGTTCAGCGGTTTTAAAATAGCATAAATAAGACTCCAAATAAACAAGCACTTACATATAGGATAGCGACAATTCGGATTAAATCTTTTTTATTAATACCATATCTAATCAGACAGACAAGCGATAAACCGGCGTTAGTTATTAAACCGGACAGTAAAGAGCCGAAACTGAGGCTGGAAAGACTGTATAACTGGGCTAATACTACGGTAATTGCGCAGTTTGGAATAAAACCGAATAGGGCGGTAATAAACGGCTGGAAGAATGAATCGGTCAATAAGATTTTTTCAATGTTGTTGATACCGATCAATTCAAGCAATACAGAGAATATCAGTGAAGTGCCAAAGATAAAGGCATAGATTTTCAAACTTCTAAGTAAGGCTGATATATAGATTGGATATTGTTTGTAACAACACGGACATAAATTAGAGCTTTCTTCTTCACCGTCTTGACTGTCATCTAGATCATTGTCTTCATCTTCCATATCCTGGAATAAAATGATTTTCTGTTTTGGAAAAAGAAGGTAATCAACAATATAACCGACAGCAATAGCTATCAACAGTTTTGAAATCATCAAGACTATTAATGAAGAAAACATGGCCGGATTGCAGATTAATACCGGGATAGCTTCATCACTGGTAGCAATCATTACAGCGACTAATGTTCCCAAAGTAATATTGTTTTGTAGATAGAGCATTGCGGCAAGGATAGAAAAGCCGCATTGTGGAAATAAGCCGAATACCGCCCCAAAAATAGGACCGTATTTCTGCAATGAAAAGAACATCCTGTCATCACTGTCTTTTCTTTCAAAGACTTCCAAGATGCAGTAAGTAATATATAGTAGCGGTAACATCAACCAGCTATCTTTAAAAACGTCAATAATAAGTTCCAATTTAATTCTCTCCTTAACTTAATTGTACAATAAAAAATGATATTTGAGTAAATATCATTTATATTAAATTGTGTTGTTTGCAGAAGGTGTAGATACCATCTTCTGTAACAGAAGGACAAACATAGCTGGCAATTTCTTTGATATCATCAGTTCCGTTAGCCATCGCAACCGAAGTTGAGACACTTTGTAGCATTTCAAGGTCATTACTTCCATCCCCGAAAGCAATGGCTTCTTCTTTTTTGAAGTGGAAATAATCAAGGACTTTGCTTACCCCTAAACCTTTACTGCCGTTTAATGGAATGACATCGGCTGCTTTATCCCACCATGCGGTAATGGCGACATTTTCCGTATCTTTTAAGATAGTGTCATATTGAGCCGGATTGCATCCTATCATCATCTGATAGATTTCATCTTTTGAAGCCTGCCGGAAATTGTCGATGACATTTACTTCCTGTTTTGATATGGCCATATATTCTTTTAAATTGGGTTCGCATCCATTTGCGAAAGAAGTTGTTTTAGTTGCCAATAAGACCGGTAAGCCGATTTCTTGGGCATTAAGAATTATTTTTTGAACGTCTTGATTGCAAATGGGATTGCAGAAGATTTCTTCATTATCTGTATAGCAGTATGAACCGTTAAAGGTTAAATAACAATCAAAATGGACCCCTTCAATTTTTGGTACTATGTATGGCGCTCTTCCGGTAGCGACACAGATTTTAATTCCTTTTTTTTGAAGCAACTGTAATGTGGTAACCATTTTTTCGGTTATCTGCCTTTTTTTCATATCGATAAGTGTTCCATCAACATCAAAGAAAGCTATTTTAATCATGGCATAATCCTCCCTTTGTCCCTTGATTGTAGCATACTATTACAGCGTAAAAAAAAGATAGTGCTTTCATTTTGAAAAAATTTGATATTATATACTTTAGAGGATAAAAAAGATGATTTACAGCGAAAAAGTAGTGTTGAAAAACGGTAAGGAAATGATTATTAGAAACGGTGATTATCAGGACGGTCAGCAAGTACATGATGTCTTTAAAAAGGTTCACAAAGAAACCGATTTTCTGTTAACATATGCTGACGAGTTTCTTTTTGATGAGCAAAAAGAGGCTGAGTATTTACAAAAACAAGCCCAAAGTGCTAAATCGGTCGAATTGGTAGCGATTGTGGATGGCAAGATTGTTGGTACCGGTGGGATAAATCCGCTTGGCAATAAATATAAAATAAGTCATCGTTGTGATTTTGGTATTGCGATATTAAAAGATTATTGGGGTCTGTCAATCGGCAGCCATTTGACTGCGGCGGCAATTAAATGTGCCGAACAAATGGGATATGGTCAAATTGAATTGGAGGTTGTCAGTGACAACGTTTCTGCTTTAGCTCTTTACGAAAAATATGGCTTTACTGAATATGGTCGAAATCCCAATGGATTCGTTTTCCGTTATAGCGGGCCACAGGAAACCGTCTTGATGTATAAGGTGATAGGGAAAGATACAAAATAGTAGTTGGAGGTTATATTCTACTACTGTTTTTTTGTGGATAAATGACAAAACAATCCGATTATGAAAAATGCCTAATAATTTTGGCATATATGTAAAATGAAACGGTTATAATATGCTTGCTGAGGAGTTTTTTTAGAAATGGCATAATAATTTCGTTTAATACGAACAAAACAAATAAGCTATAATTATTTTATGAATTAAAAAATGGGATTTTAAAAAAACAGATTGCTGGTATTGATTATTAATTGATGAAAGGATGGGATATGTTTTATGGCGTCGGATAATTATAAAGGTAAAAAAGAATTTGAAAAACAAATATGGGATGCTGCGTGTGTTCTTTGGGGACATATACCGGCTGCGGATTATCGAAAGGTAATAGTTGGACTTATTTTTCTTCGTTATGTGTCAAGTGCTTTTGAAAAACGTTATCAACAGCTAGTTGCAGAAGGTGAAGGCTTTGAAGATGATAAAGACGCTTATTCTGAAAACAATATTTTCTTTGTCCCTAAAGAAGGTAGATGGAATACAATAGCTGCCGCAGCACATACTCCGGAAATCGGCACAGTAATTGATGATGCAATGAGATCAATTGAAAAAGAAAACAAAACTTTAAAAAATGTTTTACCGAAAAATTACGCAAGTCCTGATTTAGATAAGCGTGTTTTAGGTGAAGTTGTTGACCTGTTTACCAATATGGATATGGGGGATATAGAAGAAAGCAAAGACCTTCTCGGCAAAACTTATCAATATTGCTTAAGACAATTTGCAGCAAACGAAGGTGTTAAGGGCGGTGAGTTCTATACGCCTGAAAGTATTGTTAAAACTATTGTCGCAATATTGAAGCCTTTCGAAAACTGCCGTGTATATGACCCTTGTTGTGGTTCGGGCGGTATGTTCGTTCAATCGGCAGATTTTATTGAAGCTCATAGAGGTAATCGAGGAAAAATCTCTGTTTACGGTCAGGAGTCTAATGCCGATACTTGGAAAATGGCAAAGATGAATATGGCTATTCGTGGTATAGACGCTGATTTCGGACCGTATCAGGCAGATACATTTTTCAACGACTTACATAAAACCCTGAAAGCAGATTTCATTATGGCAAATCCACCTTTCAACCTTTCTAACTGGGGACAAGAAAAACTTAAAGACGATGTTCGTTGGAAATATGGAATTCCACCTGCTGGTAATGCTAACTATGCTTGGATTCAACATATGATACATCACCTTGCACCGAACGGAAAGATTGGTCTTGTTCTTGCTAACGGGGCATTGTCCTCTCAGTCCAGCGGCGAGGGTGAAATCAGAAAGAATATCATTCAGGCTGACCTTGTGGAAGGTATTGTTGCTCTGCCGACTCAGCTCTTTTACAGCGTTACTATTCCGGTAACACTTTGGTTCATTTCAAAGAACAAGAAGCAAAAAGGAAAAACGCTGTTTATCGACGCCCGCAAGATGGGCTATATGGTTGACCGTAAGCACAGAGATTTTACCGATGACGATATTCAGAAGTTGGCAGATACATTTACCGCTTTCCAAGAAGGTACACTTGAAGATGTTAAAGGTTTCTGTGCGGTTGCCGACCTTCAGGAAATCGAAAAGCAGGATTTCATTTTGACACCAGGCAGATATGTCGGTATTGAAGAAGTAGAGGACGACGGAGAACCGTTTGAAGAAAAGATGACTCGCCTTACCTCCGAATTATCTGAGATGTTTGCAAAGTCCCACGAATTAGAGGACGAAATCCGTAAGAAGTTGGAGGCGATTGGGTATGAAATTTAAGCTTCAAGAAATTGTTGATGTAACAATGGGGCAATCACCTAAATCAGAATTTTATAATACAGAAAGAAAGGGCTATCCCTTTTTGCAAGGTAATAGAACTTTTGGATTTAAGTATCCAACTTTTGATACATACACGACAGTTATGACTAAAACCGCAAAAGCCGGTAACGTCATAATGAGTGTTAGAGCACCAGTTGGTGACCTCAATATCACACCTGTTGATATGTGCTTGGGTCGTGGGGTTTGCTCTTTGAGAATGAAAATGGAAATCAAAGTTTTTTGTATTATATGATGAAATATTATGTTCCTCATCTTCTCAAAAAAGAAAGTGGCACAGTATTTGGTTCTGTAAATATAAACGATATAAACGGATTAGAAGTTGACATCCCTGAAAATGAACAAACCCAAAGAAGAATTGCTCGCTATTTGGAAATGATAGATGAAAAAATAGAGTTGAATACTGCTATAAACAATAATTTACTGGAGCAAGTGTTAGCTTTATATCGCAATAGATTTGTCGATACCGTCAACAATGAGCGTAGGATTTGCCGAGCTGACGAATACTTTGATATTTCTATTGGTAAAACACCACCGAGGAAGGAGCCGCAATGGTTTAGCACTAATCCTCAAGATGTCACTTGGGTATCCATCTCAGATATGGGAACGTGCGGTCTTTATATCGGTAGCAGTTCTGAACAACTTACAAAAGAAGCAGTTGACCGTCATAATGTTAAAATAGTACCTGATAACACGGTTTTACTTAGCTTCAAACTCACAGTTGGCAGAATAGCAATTACAAACGGCGAGATGACCACCAATGAAGCGATAGCACATTTCAAAACTGGCAAAAAGGAAATAAATGAATATCTCTATTGTTATTTGAAGTGTTTTAACTACCAAACTATGGGCAGTACATCATCAATCGCAACAGCCGTAAATTCAAAAATAATCAAAGGAATGCCTTTTGTTGTACCAACCGATGATGAACTAATAGATTTTCATAGCGTAGCTGCTCCGATGTTTGCCAAGATAAAGGCTAATCAAACCGAAAGTGAAAAATTGACAGCAGTCAGAGATACACTTTTACCTAAATTGATGTCCGGTGAGCTTGATGTCTCTGATATAGACCTTTAAGCCGCTAAATTATTGTTTA
>JBJFHD010000063.1:0-15726 GCA_051893335.1 Erysipelotrichaceae bacterium
CTCATATATAATGCCATATTTGCCTTCACTTTGCAAGACTTTTTTTAACTTTTTTTGGGAAAAATCACATTTTTTTATTCCAGCAAAGCATATAAAAATATCGACATTATAAATTGGTAAACAGTCCTTCGCCACTTAGGACGAAGGACTGTCTTTATCCCATCAAGAATTAGAAGCTATCGTTTTCTTCCTCTTCTTCAACCTGCTTAATATATTCACTCATTTGAGCATTTTTCTCTTCTGAGAGTTTCTTTAAGCGTTCTTCTTTTTCGGCTTTCATTTCGTCAGCCATCTGTTGTACCAGTCTGGTTGATTCACGGTCAGCTGTTGTACCTGTTCCGGCCGGAATCATCTTACCGATGATAACATTTTCCTTTAAGCCTTTTAATCGATCTTCTTTTCCTCTTACTGCGGCATCGGTTAATACCTTAGTAGTTTCCTGGAATGAAGCAGCACTTAACCAAGAATCTGTTTCAACAGATGATTTTGAAATACCTAATAACATCGGTCTGAATTTAGCCGGAACACCGCCTTCATTCAATACCTTATCATTAATTTCGGTAATTCTTGCCTTTGAAATTGAAGTATCTCTTGTCAAACCGGTATCGTTTCCTTCTTCGACAACTACTTTTCTCAACATCTGGCAAATCATGATTTCCAAGTGCTTATCCGCAATTTCGATACCTTGTGAACGATATACCTTCATTACTTCTTTCAGAATGTAATTTTGAACCGAATTAACACCGCTGACAGCGATCAGTTCTTTAGGATTTACGGTTCCCTCAGTCAGCTTATCTCCGGCTTCAACATAAGAACCCTCACTCCACCATGAACGGATTACATAAGTGCTGTCAATCTTGTGCTCAATATCTTCATTCTGTTCGTTGGTTATTATTAGTCTGGTAATGCCGTTTTCATCAGGTGAAGAAATCTGAGTAATATTACCCGATACCTTGGCAATAACAGCCGGATGTTTAGGACATCTTGCCTCAAACAATTCTTCAACACGAGGTAAACCTTGAGTGATATCTGAATTGCCGGCAACACCACCGGTATGGAAGTTACGCATTGTTAACTGAGTACCCGGTTCACCGATTGACTGAGCAGCCATAATTCCGACTGACTCACCGTTTTCAACCAGTTTTCCGGTTGCCATATTTTTACCGTAACACTTGCGGCAAACGCCGTGTTCGCTTTGACATACAAAGGCATTACGAATATATACTTCTTTAATTCCGGCATCAACGATCGCTTTTGCCTTCTTTTCATCAATATATTCATCATCAGCTACAATTACTTCGCCGGTATTAGGATCAACGACATCCTGCTTGCTGTAACGGCCGACCAATCTGTCATACAAACCTTCGACAATAGTATTGCTCTTACGATCAACGATATCACTAACAAGATAGCCGTTTTCAGTCATACAATCGTCTTCAACAACGATAACATCCTGAGCAACATCGACTAATCTTCTAGTCAAATATCCTGATGATGCAGTCTTTAAGGCAGTATCAGTTAATCCTTTTCTGATACCGTGAGTAGAAATAAAGAATTCACTTACATTCAAACCTTCACGGAAGTTGGAATAGATTGGTACCTCGATAATTGATGATTGGAATCCCTTGGCATTTTTAGCCTTAGTCGGTTTACCCATCAAACCACGCATACCAGCCAACTGAGTAAAGTGTGACTTATTACCACGGGCACCTGAAACCGCCATCATATTGATAGGGTTTTTGGTTGGTAATTCTTTCATCAGCTGATCACCGATGTTATCCTTGATTTCACCCCAAAGGTTAATCAATTGGTTTTCCCATTCCTGTTCAGTCAATAAACCACGCTTGTGAAGTCTTAATAAGACATCAGCCTTATTCTTACCGGCTTCAACCTGTTCTTCCTTATTTGAAGATACCTTAATATCATCCAAAGAGATTGTCATACCGGCAACAGTAGAATACTTAAATCCGTTGTCCTTAATTCTATCGAAATAGATATATGTGTTGCCTTCAGAAGCATAACGAGAATAAATTTCTCCGATAACCTTTCCTAAGTCTTTCTTCTTAACCGGTGAATGCTTGCTCATTGCAGCAATATATTCCGGAATGTTTGTGCCGTAAGAAACGAAATATTCATCAGGCATTTTCTTATTCCAATCACCGGTAACCTCATTAACATAAGGGAAATCGTCAGGGAACATCTTGTTAAAGATCAACTTACCGACAGTAGTAATCAGATATTTTTCATTCTGTTCTTCAGTAAAGAAGCTCTTATGTAATGAACCGGTCTTAATCGCAATTCGATTATGCAAATGAGTTTGTTTTAAATCATAAGCCAGCATTACTTCATCCGGATCCTTATAGATACGACCTTCAGAATCACCGAAAGTTTCCCACAACTTAGCACTTTGCTCATCGCCTAAATCTCTTAATCGTTTTGCTTCCTCATAACAGTCAGCCTTGGTTTCTTCCATTGTCAGATAGAAATTACCCAGTACCATATCCTGTGAAGGAGTAACGATTGGTAAACCATCCTTTGGACCTAAAATGTTGTTTGAGCCAAGCATTAAGACTCTTGCTTCAGCACATGCTTCCTCACTTAAAGGAACATGGACTGCCATCTGGTCACCATCGAAGTCCGCATTGAATGCCGTACATACTAACGGATGCAATCTGATAGCTCTTCCTTCAACGATTTTCGGCATAAACGCCTGAATACCCAAACGGTGTAGGGTTGGAGCACGGTTTAATAAAACCGGATGATTACATACAACCTTTTCAACTACGTCCCAGATACGCGGGTCAACCTTATCAATCAGTTTTTCAGCCGCTTTCGGGTTGGTAGCAATTTTTTGATATACCAATTCGTTAATAACGAATGGTTTAAATAACTGTAATGCCATCTCACGAGGAATACCGCATTGGTACATCTTTAAATCCGGTCCAACCGCAATAACGGAACGACCTGAGAAGTCAACACGTTTTCCTAACAGGTTCTGACGGAATCTTCCCTGTTTTCCTTTTAAAGCATGAGATAAAGATTTTAACGCTCTGTTGCCGGCACCAGTAACCGGTTTGCTTCTTCTGCCGTTGTCGATTAAGGCATCAACAGCTTCCTGCAACATACGTTTTTCATTTTGAACAATGATACTAGGAGTAGCTAAATCAAGTAATTTCTGTAAACGATTATTACGAGTGATAACACGGCGGTATAAATCATTTAAGTCACTTGTCGCAAATCTACCACCGTCTAACTGCATCATAGGTCTTAAATCAGGCGGTATAACCGGAAGAACGGTCATAACCATCCATTCCGGACGCTGATTAGATTCTCTGAAAGCATTGACGGTTTCATATCTCTTGATCAGTTTTTTACGTTTTTCACCTTGGGCTGTTTCCAGCTGGGCTACTAAATAGTTATATTCTTTCTCTAAATCAACTTGTTCCAAAAGCAGCTTGATAGCTTCTGCTCCGATTTTAGCCGTAAAAGCATTTGAACCGTAAGCCTCTCTTAAACGGTGATATTCACTTGTGGTGATAACCTGTTTATAAGACAGTTCTTTTACATCTTTTGGATCAGTTACAATCCAGTTAACGAAGTATACAACTTCTTCCAATTGTTTTGGCGGTACATCAAGCAGTAAAGAAATTCTGCTTGGAGTTCCCTTTAAATACCAAATATGAGTAACAGGAGCAGCCAATGAAATGTGGCCCATTCTCTCTCTTCTAACTGAGCTACGGGTAATTTCAACTCCGCACTTGTCGCAGACAAAGCCCTTATAACGAACTTTCTTATATTTTCCGCAATAACATTCCCAGTCTTTTGTTGGACCGAAAATTCTTTCACAGAAAAGACCATCCCTTTCCGGTTTTTGCGAACGGTAATTGATTGTTTCTGGTTTTTTTACTTCACCATGAGACCACTGTAAGATTCTTTCCGGAGAAGCAATTCCAATTTGAACGGAAGCAACATTATTAATATTCATCTAAACTACCTCCACTAATCCTGATAATCATCATAATCATCAATTCCTGCTACCGCAGCCTCAGGAATTTCCTGACCTTGATCATCTGTGGTTGAATAACCATCAGTCTTTTCATAAACTAACTCGTCCATCTTGATTGAACTTGACTTAACATCATCTTCGTTAGCTGAAATATCCAGTTCGTTATGATCTTCATCATATACCTTAACATCCAAAGCTAAAGCCTGTAATTCGTGAGTCAATACTCTGAATGACTCGCCGACATTACTTTCAGGAATTGGTTTACCCTTAATAATAGCTTCATATGTCTTTGTTCTTCCGACAACATCATCAGATTTAACTGTTAAGATTTCTGAAAGAGTATGAGCGGCACCGTAAGCCTCAAGAGCCCAAACTTCCATTTCGCCGAATCTCTGACCACCGTTTTGAGCTTTACCGCCCAATGGCTGTTGAGTAACCAGTGAATAAGGTCCGGTTGCTCTGGCATGAAGTTTATCATCGACCATGTGAGCCAGCTTAATCATATACATAATACCAACAGCAATTCTTTCATCGAAAGGTTCACCGGTTCTGCCGTCAAATAACTGAACCTTGCCATCAACAGTGGAACCCGCTTCCTTTAAGATGCTCATTAATTCTTCGTTGTTAATACCGTCGAATACCGGAGTAGAGAATTTACAGCCCAATTTCTCAGCTGCTAAACCTAAATGGATTTCCAATACCTGACCGATGTTCATACGTGAAGGTACACCAAATGGGTTTAACATAACATCAATCTGGGTACCGTCAGCCATAAACGGCATATCTTCAACCGGTAAAATCTTAGAGATAACACCTTTGTTACCATGTCTGCCGGCCATTTTATCGCCTTCAGAAATTTTTCTCTTTTGAACAATATATACTTTGATAACTTCATTTACTCCAGGAGCCAACTCATGGTCTTTTCTGGTAAATCTTCTGATTGAATGAACAATACCGGCTCCGCCATGAGGAACTTTCAATGAATTATCTCTGACTTCTCTTGATTTTTCACCGAAAATAGCGAATAACAGTTTTTCTTCCGGTGAATTTTCGCTTTGACCCTTAGGTGTAACCTTACCTACTAAGATATCGCCTTCTCTAACTACGGCACCAACCATAATAATTCCACGAGAATCAAGGTTTCTAACCGTTGCTTCACTGACATTAGGAATATCTCTGGTAATTTCCTCAGGTCCTAATTTGGTTTCACGACATTCGATAGTATATTCTTCAATATGAACTGAAGTAAATACATCTTCTCTAACCATTCTTTCCGACATAATAACTGCATCTTCGTAGTTATATCCGTTCCAAGTCATAAAGGCAATCTTGACATTTTGACCTAAAGCCAATTCACCGTTTTCCATACTTAAACCATCGGCGATAATATCATCCTTTTTAACTCTTTCGCCACGGGAAACAATCGGAGTCTGGTTAATGCAGGTACCGGCATTAGAACGGCGGAACTTAACCAGGTTGTACTGATCCTGACCATCTTCGGTATCGATAATGATCTTTCTTGAGTCAGCATAAGTTACTATACCATCGTTTTTAGCGATAACAGCTCCACCGGCATCGTGAGCAATCTTATATTCCATACCTGTTCCAACGTATGGAGAATGAGGTTTTAATAACGGAACGGCCTGTCTTTGCATATTAGAGCCCATTAATGCTCTTGAAGCATCATCGTTTTCCAAGAATGGGATGCAGGCAGCCGCAATTGAAATAATCTGTTTTGGTGAAACGTCAACCAGTTCAACCTCAGACTGATCCATCATAACTGTATCGGTATGATAACGACAGACACACTGACCGCTGGTCAAATAGCCGTCTTTAACCTCGTTAGCCTGGGCAATTACATATTCCATTTCATCATCAGCTGCTAAATATACAACATCGTCATCACTAACACGATATTTTCCTTCCGCTTCCTTGATAACCTTACGATAAGGAGTTTCAATAAAACCGTATTCATTAACTTTAGCATATGAAGTTAAGTAGTTGATTAATCCGATGTTAGGTCCTTCAGGAGTTTCAATCGGACAAATTCTACCATAGTGAGTGTTATGAACGTCACGCACCTCAAATCCAGCTCTTTCTCTGGTCAATCCGCCAGGGCCTAAAGCTGAAATACGACGTTTGTTTGTCAATTCGGCTAATGGATTTTCCTGGTCCATAAATTGTGATAACTGTGAAGAAGAGAAGAATTCCTTAACTGCCGAAGTTAATGAACGAATGTTAGTCAAACTCTTGGCAGTAATTGTTGAAACATCGGAAATTGACATTTTTTCCTTAACATTCTTCTCCATTCTTGAGAATCCGATTCGATACTGATTCTGGATTAGTTCGCCAACGGTTCTGATACGACGGTTACCTAACTGGTCGATATCATCAACCACGCCGACTTCCTCAGTCATATTCAGTAAATATGAATACTGGCTGTACATATCGGAAATGATAATTGTCTTTTTCTTGGTGAATGGGTCAATACCCAATACTCTTACTGCCTGCTTGCTGTCGGCAGTATTTTTAACATAAATCAACTGGTTAGCAGCACCGACTAAATATAAAGTATATTCTTTGCCGTCTTTTACTGCCGCAACAATAGCTTTTCTGCAAGCATTATCCAAAATCGGCTGTTCAGTATCCGGAATATAACGTGAAACCATTAACTGGCCATCACTGTCCAATACATCACTGTTACCCTGCAACAAACGACCGAAGCAATATAAACGGCCACCGTAATTCAAAACAGCATTTACATTTTCAGCAGTTAATTTTACAGCCTGGGCGATGATACCGCCATAAACACTTACGGTTTCAACTTCTGCCTTGATTAAAGCTTTAACATCATCCATTGTTAAAACAGTACCAAGTTCAAGATTAACTTTTCCCTTCGCTACATCTTTCGCAAGAATTCTGCCAACTAAACCGACCTTATAATCGGTAGGAATTTCAACAACATCCGGATGAGAAAATTCATACTTTTCAGGTAAAGCAATCATGTGTAAGCCTTTTGAAAGGGCGTTCTTGATTTCACTGAGTTTTTCTTTTGTGTCAATCAAAGTATCTTTAGGGCAAACAACCTTACCGTTTTCATCCTTTAAATCTTCAGCTAAATATTTATCCTTGCAACGTGAAAAAGCGCCGAGTTTTTTATTGGTCTTGTAACGACCGGCTTTATTCAAATCGTAACGACGATAATCGAAGAACTTGGCATTCATCAAGTTCTTAGCACCTTCAACAGTGTGAATATCGTCAGAACGCTGGTTTTCATAAATCGCCTTTAATGATTCATCGGTTGTTTTAATCTTACTGTCGGCAATCAAAGTATTGCTGATTTCCTCGTAATTGCCAAATACGGCAGTATAAAGCATGATGTAATCATTTAAGAATTCTCTTTGTTCAAAATCAACCGGGACATCATAAACCGGCATATCCATTGCCTTTAAGAAAGTTCTCATTGTTGATGTATCAAAACTGTCTTCACCCTTTTCAGGATTTAAAGACATACCGATAGCTTTAAATAGAATGGTTGACAAAATTTTTCTTTTTCTGTCAACGCTCATGTTGACAATTCGACCGATATTGCTCTTTTTTGAGTCGGTCATAAATTCAAGCCAAGTTCCTCTTGACGGAATTAATTCACTGGAAAAAACGTCTTTCCCGGTCTTATCTTCCTGATCAATTGAGAAATAAGCACCAGGTGATCTTACAATCTGAGATACAATTACTCTCTCCGCACCGTTAATAATGAAAGTTCCGGTCGGAGTTAATTTAGGGAAATCACCTAAGAATACTTTTTCAACATCTTTTTGAATTAATTCACCGGTTTCGCTGTCAGTGATAGTAAGTCTCATAGACGCACGTAAAGGAGCCGCATAAGTCAGCTCTCTAATTTTGCATTCTTCAGTGTCATATTTTGGGGTCCCAAATTCATAACCCAAATATTCAAGTTTGATATTCTTATTTGAGTTTTCAATAGGGTAAATTTCTTCGAATACTTCTTTTATGCCTTCTTCTTCAAACCATTTGTATGAATTAGTTTGAATTTCAACAAGATTTGGAAGTTCTAAGGTTCCTGAGACCTTTGAATAGTCTCTTCTACTAGCTTTACCGTGGGTTACAATACGGTATGCATCTTTGCTCATATAAACGCCCCTTCCTTAATACGTACTGTGGGTAAAAAAGCATTTTTACCCATTTTCTTAATACTATGCAATTCTATATTATAGCAACAAATCAACCCTATTTCAAGGATTTTTGTGCCGATATAATCCAATATCCGCCATCCTTATTTAATATTTCAACCCGGTCGGAAATGCCCTCAAGATATTTTAAAGCACTCTGAGCCCCCTGTTGTTTGCGAATAACGATAATCAACCGGCCATTGGGATTTAAAGCATTGAGGGATTGTTCAAATAATTGATAAATCACTTTCTTGCCGGTTCTGATTGGCGGATTTGAAAAAATGTAGTCAAATGTTTTACCTTCTAAGTTGTTTAACCCAAAAGAAACTATAGATTGATTATTTTGGCCATAAAGCTGACTGTTTTCAATTGATAATTGAACGGCATTTTCGTTAACATCAATCATCGTCAAATTAATTTGGGGATGATACTTTTTTAACAGGATACCGATAACTCCAATCCCACAGCCTAAATCGGCAACTTCACCGCTGATATCTTGATTTATGACCGTTTCCAATAACACTCTTGAACCATAATCTAAGCCGTCTTTACTGAAAACTCCATCACTGGAAATGAATGTTTCTAAAACGCCTAAAAACCGAAAGGATATCTTCTTTCGGTTTTCGCTAAATCGGGAATCGGTGGTAAAATAATGGTTCATACCTATACCTCCCTTTTTGGTTAAGCAAGGGTCGATTGCTCGACCCCTAAATCATGACTTACTTGTATTCTACAACTGCGCCTGTAGCAAGGATTGCTTCTTTGATCTTGTCAGCTTCTTCAACCTTAACGTTTTCTTTGATAACGCTTGGTGTACCAGGAGCACAACCGTCAACGATCTTCTTAGCACCCATTAAGTCTAAGCCGCAAGCTTCCTTGATAGCCTTGATAACAGCGATCTTTGTTGGACCAACTTCTTTTAATACGATTGTAACTTCAGTAGGTCCTGCAGGAGCAGCGTCTTCAGCAGCAACAGCAACAGGAGCAGCAGCAACAGCAGCAGTTACGCCAAATTCTTCTTCGATAGCTTTTACTAAATCATTGATTTCTAAAATTGTCATCTCTTTTAAAGTTGCGATGATTTCTTCATTTGTTAATTTTGCCATATTTTTTTCCTCCAATAATTATTCGGCAGTTTGTTCTGCTGCAGTGTCCTTATCAGCAATAGCCTTAACAGTAGCAGCGAATGAACGGATTGGGCTTTGTAAACAACCAAGCAGCATTGAAATCATGCCTTCCTTGTTTGGTAATGTAGATAACGCCTTGATTTGATCTGCATTAACAATTTTCTTGTCTACGACACCAGCTTTTACAATTAATTTTTCGTGTTTCTTAGCAAACTTGCATAATACTCTTGCCGGTGCTACTGCATCAGAAGAAATTGCAATTGCGTTAGGTCCTGTTAATGAATCCAATAATCCATCATAACCTAACTGTTCAGAAGCACGTTGAACCATGGTGTTTTTGTAAACAGCAAATTCACAACCTTCTTCACGTAAAGTCTTACGTAATTCAGTTACTTCCTTTACTGTTAAACCACGGTACTCAACAACAACAGCTGAAGCCGCATTTTCCATCTTACTGGCGATATCAGCAACAATCTGTTTCTTTTGTTCTAGTACTTGTTGGTTCATAGTCGTCTTTCCTTTCTGTTTTTATTTTTGTTCAATATACCGATATAATTAAAACCCGCCTGCCGCATAGACAAACCGGGTTAAAGTTTTTATCAACCTTACCTCGGCAACATTTTTAAACTAAACGTCGTTGCTGTCTATGGTATATTGTTAACAACAATTTTTAATTAAGCTAAATGATCAACTCTTACTGAAGGTGACATTGAAGAAGAAATAGCAACATTCTTCATATATGTTCCCTTAACAGCTGCCGGTTTAGCTTTTAAGATTACATCGTAGATAGTCTTATAGTTTTCAACTAACTTTTCAGTTGTGAATGACTTCTTACCGATGATAACGGCAACGTTACCTTCTTTATCGGTACGATAAGTAACTTTACCTTTCTTGATTTCATCAATGGCCTGAGCAACATTCATTGTTACTGTTCCGGTTTTAGGGTTTGGCATTAAACCCTTAGGTCCTAAAATCTTACCTAACTTACCTAATTCACCCATCATATCAGGAGTAGCAACGATTACATCGAAATCGAACCAGCCCTTTTTGATGTCATCCAAGATTTCCTTACCACCAACGATATCAGCGCCGGCATTTTGTGCTTCAGCAACCTTTGCACCTTGAGTGATAACTAAAACTCTCTTAGTTTTACCTGTACCATTTGGTAAAACGATTGCTCCACGTAACTGCTGATCAGCATGACGTGGGTCAACATTTAAACGGAATACCAATTCCATTGTTTCATCAAACTTTGTATAAGATACTTTTTTAACTAATTCAATTGCTTCTTCGATTGGATATGATTTAGTAGTATCGATTAATTTAGCAGCTTCTAAGTATTTCTTTCCGTGTTTTGCCATAATCTTACTCCCATCCTTCAACTTTGATGCCCATGTTCTTAGCAGTGCCGGCAATAATTCTCATTGCAGCTTCAACGCTATTAGCATTTAAGTCAGGCATCTTATATTCAGCAATTTCCTTTAACTGGTCAACCGTAATTGAACCGGCAATAGTTGTCTTAGGATTTCCTGAAGCCTTTGTGATACCGGCAGCCTTCTTTAACATATGAGCAGCCGGAGTTGTCTTTAATACAAAATCAAATGATTTGTCTTCATAAGCTGTGATAATAACAGGGACAATATCACCTTTTCTGTCTTTAGTAGCATCGTTGAATGCTGAACAGAATTGAGGCATATTGATACCGGCACTTGCTAAAGCCGGACCCGGTCTAGCTCCACCAGCTTGGAATTGGAGCTTACATACTTTTGCAACTCTCTTCATAAATAATTCCTTTCTTTAATTTACGTTGTGGTATTTGAAGGGTTGCACCTTCTCCCACAAAAAACAGTTCGCAATTTTGCGACCACGTTAATAATACTATTTTTCAATCATCCCTGTCAACATAAATATTGATTTTTTACCGTAAAAAAGAGAAAATATTGACTTTACTTTCAAGCAACATTTTCAGCATTTTCAACACTATTTTCCGCCAGTTTTATTTCTATAAATAATAGATTACACATAAACTTAGAAATACTATATCAGGTCAATTATCAATCTCTTTAAGTTTATATAACAATAAGGACATATTTGACCAAGATCCCGTTATAATCCTCGCTCAATATAATTAATTGCCAATAATCTCACTACTATCTCCCAAACAATAGTTTATAATAATAACTATGAATATTTTAGTCAAAAAAGCAACTGATTTAGATGAATTATTATTGGATTATTTCGTTTCAAAAAAGGTTGTCTATCTGTTGAAACTTGAAAAGAGAATCAAAGTCAATGGTAAGACCGTTATAAATAAGCTTCAATTACAAGTAAACGATGAAATTGAAATAGATTTATTCAAGCCTGAAGAAAATGCCATAGAAACATTCGATTACAGTATTGATATTCTTTATGAAGATGACTGCCTCTTAATCGTAAATAAACCTGTCGATATGCTGATATATGATGATAATAAATCTGACTGTCTTGATAACTGCATAGCCAATTACTATCAAAAAACCAACCAGAAACACAAAGTCTACCATCTTCATAGATTAGACAAAGACACCTCAGGCTGTATCATCTATTGTAAAGAGCCTTACTTACTGGCGAAACTCGACAATATGCTCGCCACTAAGCAGATAGAAAGAACTTATCTGGCTTTAGTCGAAGGTAAAATAAGCCATAAAATGACCATTAATCAACCAATCGGAAAAGACAGACACATCAATAATAAATATCGTATCTCAAACAGCGGTAAAAGCGCAGTTACAGTGGTTGAGCCGATTAAATATGCTAATAATACAACCTTGGTAAAATGTAAACTGAAAACCGGCAGAACTCATCAGATCAGAGTACATTTATCCAGTATTTCACATCCGATTATCGGCGATCTAATTTATGGTCAAAAGAGGGCACCACGACTAATGCTGCATAGTTACAGCGTCCGGTTTATTCATCCGCTTAACAATCAATTGGTAACCGTAAAATGTAAATGCCCGTTTTAAAAGGTAGCCGGCCGGCTACCTTTTAATTATTATTTAACTGTTGAATGAATTAAATCCAATACTTCCTGAGCTCTCTGACATTTCAATGCTTTTTGAGCCAACTGCTGCATCTCTTGATAATTGATGCTGTTGGCAATGCTTCTAGCCTTCAAAATTGAAGTAGCACTCATTGAGAATTCGTCCAAACCTAAGCCCATTAATACTGCCATAGCATCCGGTTCGCCGGCCATTTCGCCGCACATACCGCACCATTTACCTTGACTATGCGCTCCGTCAATTGTTAATTTGATTAATCTTAAAATTGATGGATTTAACGGCTGATATAAGTAAGATACTTTCTCACTCATTCGATCAGCTGCCATTGAATATTGAATTAAGTCGTTTGTTCCGATTGAGAAGAAATCAGCGTATTTAGCAAACTCATCAGCTAATACAGCTGCAGCCGGAATTTCAACCATCATACCAACCTGTAAGTCTTGACCTACTGCGATATTTTCGCTGATTAATTTAGCTTTTTCTTCTTCCAGAATGGTCTTTGCTGAAACAAATTCATCGACCGTAGCAATCATCGGGAACATTATTCTTAATTTTCCAAAAGCACTGGCTCTCAATAAAGCTCTTAACTGGGTTCTGAAAATATCAGTTCTGTCTAAGCACAGTCTAATCGCACGGTAACCTAAGAATGGGTTCATTTCAGGATCGATTGGCAGATATGGAAGTTTCTTATCACCACCGATATCCAGTGTTCTGACTACAACCGGTTTGCCGTTCATCGCAACTAAAACCTTCTTATAAGCTTCAAATTGCTGCTCCTCAGTAGGTAATTCAGTTGAATTCATATATAAGAACTCAGTTCTGTATAATCCAACTCCTTCACCGCCGTTATCGATAACTCCGACAACATCATCAGGAGTGCCGATATTACCGACAATTTCAACTTTATGACCGTCAGTAGTGATAGTTTCTTTATCTTTCAGGACTTTTAAAGCCGCAACTTCTTTTTGATATTTTTCGGCTTTAACCTGATATTCTGCTACTGTCTTTTCATCAGGATTAACAATCACTTCACCCTTTAAAGCATCTAATACTAATAAATCGCCATGCTTAACTTCACTCATTATTGAAGCAATACCGACAACTGCAGGAATCTCCAAACTACGAGCCATGATTGCCGAGTGAGATGTTCTGCCTCCGATTTCGGTAGCGAAACCTTTCGTAAACTTCTTGTCTAATTGTGCAGTATCCGATGGAGTTAAATCGTGAGCTACAACGATTACTTCTTCATCGATTAATGATAAATCACTGATCGCAACCCCTAAAAGATGATACTTAATACGAGTAGTGACATCCTTAATGTCGGCTGCTCTTTCTCTCATATACTCATCATCTAAGCTTTCAAACATTGTTATGTAGTTACCGCTGACAACATCTAAAGCATATTCAGCATTAACCTTTTCGTTTTCAATCATTGTCGTTACTTCATCACTCATAGCCGGATCATCGACAACCATTAAATGAGCGTCAAAGATTTCCAGTTCTTCCTCAGACAATTTTCCTGCCGCTTTTTCTTTAATTGTTTCGATGTCTTTTCTGGAAGCTGATAAAGCATTTTGAAATTTTTCGATTTCTTCGCAAGGATTAGCATCCCTCTTTTCGATAGTTATTTGTGGTGTTTCCAACTTGTAAGCTTTCGCAATCGTAATACCACTACTTGCTGCAATACCTTTTAACATAATAATTTATCATTCCCTCCTATAGGATTTCTTACTTAATATTAGCACTTTTTAACTCTTAAAACAATGCAAAAAGGTCTTCATTGCTTTATATTTAAGTCTATAGTAGGTTGATTTGGAATAATAATTTCTCCACCAATACTTAGGCTGCTGCTTATTCAAAAAATCATTATCAAAAATTCTCTTTTCCTCGATATTCAGACAAGAAAAAGCATACTCGACTTTTAAAGCATATTTTTCATCAACATCACTGTCTTTTAACACATGGCTCTTGAATCTATTCAGATTATAGTCGTCAACGATTTGACTGACTTGCTGCACCATCATTTTAAATTCGGTCATATAAAATATTATCCTCCAAGAATTATTTGCCATTCACGTGAATAAAATAATTATATCGGTCTTTAGATAAATATCTATAACAAAATCAATAAACGGGATTATTTCAGTACAAAAACGGGAAATATTTGTGACAAGCTACCCAATTAACGATATAGCAGTTACCCCATGCAGGAAATAAAAAACCGCAAACTTTACCTGCTTGCGGTTTTAAAGATTAACCCCAAATAAAATTATGCGGCTGGGCTCCGATTTCAAAATGATATTTGACAATTCCCAAATCCACTTTTGTATAAAAACCGTTGCCGGCTTTTACGCTTACTTCATCATCTTTTAAAGTAAAAAAGAATTTCTGCTGGTTCATCGCAGTAGGAGCAAGCAAAGCTGCCTTAACTCCGTTAATAAACCACTCAGGGGTATTATCCGTTATTTCAGCTACTTGTTCAACTGTTTTGGATTTATGAGCCACTCCGGCGGTTTGCCCATAACCCAAGGCGATTACCGCACAAAGTTTCTCCTTCTTATCAATGGTAAAAGCTGTTTTAATTTTACTGTATGTCAAAGCAACCCAGCAGGTATTCAAACCCAGCTGTTGCGCTTTTAAAACCAAATGCTGACCACAATAACCGCATTTCTCTTCCAGAGAGCCATCATTGTTACCGACTAAAGCGATATAATTGTTAACCTTAGAAAACTTGCCATAATGACCCATAAAACTGTCAAAGGCTTTTGGTTCATCAGTTACCAACTGGATATGGAGCCCGCTTTTTTGATTGCAGCAAGCAATTTCCTTTTGTAAAGCAGCAATAATATCCGCTTCTAATGGCTTATCCTTATATTGTCTGACACTGTGTCTTTGTTGTATTGCTTCTAATAAATCCATTGTTATTCCTCCGATAAAAGCTGTGTTTCACTAATGCGTTTTCGTTTGTCAAAATCTTTGACTATATTCCGATTAGAAAAAGCGCTAAAAACCACCAAAGGATTTTTCCCATTGTTTTCAAGATTTTAACAGGAAAAGCAAATGCCGCTTTAATAATCAATAAAGGCAGGGCAAGTGATATCTTAATAGAAGCAAATACTACACTAAAAAGTAATGTTATCATAAAGCCCTCCTCTCATTTATCATATCAATTAATACTATTCTACCATTTATTTTAGAAAAAAGCATCGTCGGTAAAAAGCGACTCTTGGCTTTCAGCATAAAAAAAGCTCGATTACTCGAGCGAATTTTTAATGGAGCAAGTGAGGGGAATTGAACCCCCGTGTCGACCTTGGCAAGGTCGCGTTCTACCATTGAACTACACCTGCGAGATGGCGGTCCAC